>JAFZNQ010000114.1 GCA_017552965.1 Abditibacteriota bacterium
CTACAAGAGAGAAGTTGCCGGGCACTGGGAAGCAGACACGATTTTAAGTGGTTCGGGCAAAAGCAAGGCATGTTTTGTCACTCTTGCCGAAAGAAAGACACGCTTTTACATGGCTGCGAAGCTGCCGGACAAAAAGGCAGCTACCATTGAAAATGCAATTGTACAGATGCTATCCCAGTTCCCGCAGCAATTGGTGAAGTCCATAACTTGCGACAGGGGATCGGAGTTTGCCAGCTGGGCCAGTATAGAAAAACGGCTCAATTGTGATATCTATTTTGCCGATCCATATTGTGCCTGGCAAAAGGGATCCAATGAAAACAGCAATGGGTTGCTCAGGGAATTTTACCCTAAAGGGCGCAATCTTTCCCGTGTCGCGCCGGCTACGCTACAACGAAACCTGGCGCTTATCAACGCCAGGCCTCGTAAGGTTCTTAAATTTCGTTCTGCTCAGTTTCTGTGGGACCTCGAAATCCAAAACTGTTGCACTTAGTTTGACAAATCACTCGTCCCGGCGCAGATCCGTCGTCCGCGTTTGCGCGCTAAGGCCGCGTCATCCCGCGGGAAATGACCATGCTCTCAACCGCCGTCACCTCGGCGCGCCATATCCCCGCGTCATCTCGCCGGAAATGGCATATGTCAAACGCTCTGCATTTGGCCATTTCCGATCAGAGATCTGCGGAGGGCCCGCCAGCCCTTTCATTGCTCCGGCAAAGCCGGAGAGGGCTGGTGGGAGGGGCCGTATCGCGGGGCAGGCGAGAGGTATGGGAGAGCGTAAATGCTTCGATCGGGCGTCATCCCGGCGGAAATGGCCATATATCAAGCGCTTTAGCGCTCGGCCATTTCCGGGAAGGGATCGGGGTCCCCGGCGAAAAAGGTTTCGCCGGGGTGTAATTCGGGCGGGACCCGTTTGCCCGTTCATTGCTCTGTCGCAGACAGAGGGGCAAATGGGGAGGACCCGGTCCTCGGGGCAAGCGAATGAAGCAGACATACGCAGGTGCCACCCCGCGTCATCTCGGCGCGGCCGGCCATATGTCAGACGCCTTGGCGTCCTGCCGGCCGCGCCGAGATGACGTTGTTGTTGAACGGGACAGATCGCCCGGTCCCCTTGGCGCCATCTGCTATAAATAATAATCATTACATCAGCCCCGGGCCCGTTTTTTTCCGGCGGCGGCTCTTTTTTTGTTGCCAAATCCCCTCCGGCAGGTGTATAATAAAATAAATACATTCTTTTTGGAGAGACGTAACATGGCCATCAGAGTAACTGTGTGGAACGAATACAGACACGAAAGAAACCTGGACCATCCCATCGGCAAGCTGTATCCTCAGGGCATACACGGCTGCATAGCGGATTTTCTGAACAAGTCGGATGACATAGTGGCCCGGACCGCCACCCTGGACGAGCCGGAGCACGGCCTCACCGACGAGGTGCTGGACAACACCGACGTGCTCACCTGGTGGGGTCACATGGCCCACAGCGAGGTGTCCGACGCCATCGTGGACAAGGTGCAGAATCGGGTCCTCAATGGCATGGGCATCATACTCCTGCACTCCGCCCATTTTTCCAAGATATTCCGGCGGCTCATGGGCACCAGCTGCGGCCTTCGGTGGAGAGAGCTGCCTAACGAGCACGAAAGAGTCTGGGTCATCGACCCCTCCCATCCCATAGCCGAAGGTCTGGGCGAGAGCTTTGTGGTGCCCCACACCGAGATGTACGGCGAGCACTTTGACATCCCCAACCCGGAGGCCACGGTGTTCATATCCTGGTACAGCGGAGGCGAAGTGTTCCGCAGCGGCTGCACCTGGCACAGAGGCAAGGGCAAGGTGTTCTACTTCTCCCCCGGCCACGAATCCTGCCCCATCTACAAGCAGCCGGAGGTGCAGCAGGTGATCACCAACGCCGTCCGCTGGGCGGCTCCCGCCAAAAACAGCGTGTTCCCCATGACGGCCTCGGTCCACGCAGCCAATCCCCCCGAGCCCGTCAAATAAATATCACAAGGAAGCCCGCGCGGCTTCCTTTTTTCTGTTTTTTGACTATTTTTTTCCTGCCTACTATGAAAACGACCCGTGATTAATGTATAATATAAGTAGTATTATTAAAAATCGGGTCTCATAATGATTTTTCAAAAAGTGCCTTTGGCGCTGGATATCACGAACCTTCTTCCCTTTGTCTCTATGGAGGAGCTGTGCCGGAGAGAGCCTGCGGTGAGCTTGTGTGACAGGCAGCTGCGGGAGGGCTCCTGCCCCGGCAGCGCCTTCACCGGATGGCTGGACCCGGGGTCCATTCTCGGGCCCGGAGAGGCGGACAAAATCAGGGAAAAAGCAGAGTATTTAAGGAACAATAGCGACGTTTTGTTAGTTATAGGAATAGGAGGGTCCTATTTAGGGGCCCGAGCCGTAACAGACGCTATTCTTCCGTCCTCTGACAGAGTGGTATTCGCGGGGCAGAACATTTCGGCAGCCTACGCAGAGTCGCTCAAGGCCCGGCTGAAGGACAAAAAGGTAGCCGTCAACGTTATCTCCAAGTCGGGGACCACCACCGAGCCCGCCATAGCCCTCAGGCTGTTTGAGGACCTGGTGACGGATACGTCCCTGATGGCTGTCACCACCGACAGACGGAAAGGCGCTTTGCTGGACTACGCCAAAGCCAAAGGCATCGACACCTTTGTCGTTCCGGACGACATAGGCGGCAGATATTCGGTACTGTCGGCGGTAGGTCTTTTGCCCATAGCATACTCGGGCATAGACGTCTGCGCTCTCACCGAGGGCGCCAGGGCGGCGGCGGAAGCCTTCGGCAAGGCGCCGTTTGACAAGAACCCTGCCCTTATCTACGCTGCCGCAAGACACGCGCTGATGCTGAAGGGCTGCGATATAGAGATCATGTCCGCCTTTGAGCCCAGACTCTTCTACTTTGCCGAGTGGTGGAAACAGCTCTTCGGCGAGAGCCAGGGCAAGGACGGCTGCGGGATATTCCCCGCCAGCTGCATGTTCTCCACCGATCTGCACTCCCTGGGGCAGTATATCCAGCAAGGGCGGCGAGATCTGTTTGAGACCTTTGTCATGATAGACGGGGATGATTCCGGGCCGGAAGTCCCTTACAAGGACGACAACACAGACAATATGAACTACCTGGCGGGCAAGCGGCTCTCCTGGGTCAACAGCATGGCCTACGAGGCCACGGCCAGGGCCCACACCGACGGGGGCGTGCCAAACCTGACAGTGTATATCGCCCGGGCCGACGAAGCCTCCGTAGGGTCGCTGATATACTTTTACGAGCTGTCCTGCGCCATCTCCTGCCTGCTGACGGGGGTCAACCCCTTCGATCAGCCGGGAGTGGAGGCCTACAAGCAGTATATGTTCAGGCTGCTGGGCAAGCCGGGCTACGAGCCCATGAAGCCTGACAGGGAATCGAGGACCGTCGTCAGCCTCTGATGGTCATCGGCGTCACCGGAGGGGTGGGCAGCGGCAAATCCACCGTCTGCCGCATCCTGGAGGACCTGGGTATCCCGGTCATAGATGCCGACCGCATCGGCCACAGCGCCCTGGAGGACAGGGCCGTGACCGCAGAGCTGGTCCGGCTGTTCGGGCGGGATATCGCCCCTGACGGCAAGGTGTCGCGCAGGCTGCTGGCCGAGAGGGCTTTCAGGGATCGTGAAGCCCAGTCGGCTCTGAACGGAGCGACCCATCCCTATATTATCAAAAAAATTCAGGACGAAATTAGTCATTTCGGCCGAAAATATGATATAATAGCATTGGAACTTCCTTTGCTCTATGAGTGCAGCCTGCAGTGGCTGTGCCACAAGGTGTGGGTAGTCTACGCCTCGGAAGAGGCCAGGCTGGCCAGGCTGGAGAAGAGGGGCATGTCCCGGGAGGACGCCCTGAGGAGGATCCGGCTGCAGATGAGCCTTGAGGACAAGGCCCGAATGGCTGATTTTGTGATCGACAATTCTTTGGAGGGCTATACTCCCCGGGAGGACATAGTCCGGCAAATACAGCTTTACAGCGAGTAAAGCGCGCCGCCCCGGCGGCTCCAAGTTCTTTATTTTCTGCCCGACGCGGCATTACATAACGAAGAAATACGGAGGATTTAATTCTTTGAAGACCATTATGCGTTCAAAAATAACTCAGGTTATTTGCAAGCTTCTCACCATTGCGATGCTTGCCACCATTATTCCCGGCAACCTTACCGCCAAGCCTGCGTATGCTCAGGCCGGCGCCAGACTTGAGGATGCCATCGGCGTCAAAAAGGTAGCCGTGGTTGATTTCGTAAACGATTCCAACGCATACAACAATCTGATAGCCGAAAACGCTACCGCTCAGCTGATCAACGAGCTGGAAAAGAAGGATTTCGGATTTGAGGTCGTAGTCGAAAACCAGGACGAGATCAATGCCGCTCTTGACAAGCTCAACATCAGGACCCCTATGTCCAACCTGGACGCCGTCAGACTGTCCGAAGAGCTGGAAGTGGACGGTATTCTGGAAGGCTTCATCACCGGCATCACCGTTGACAACAAGTCCGACGTCAAGACCGCCAAGGTGGACATGACCGTCCAGTACGTTGACAAGGCCACCGGCGAAGTCACCGTAGGCGCCAACGCCTCCGGCACCTCCAGAGCCAGAGCGGGCTACGAGGGCACCGACGAGGATCTGGTGATCGAAGCTCTCGAAAGAGGCGTGTACAGCGTAGTGGAGAAGATCTGCTCCTACAAGGTCCCCACCGCTACCGTTTACATGACTGTGGGCGAGGACAACGTCATCCTGAACACCGGCGTCCGCGGCAACATCAGAAAAGGCATGAGAATGGTCGTGACCCGCGCCGAGACCACCATCGGTTACGTTGAAGTCATCAGCGCCGGCGATCTGGACTCCACTGCCAGGATCATCAAGCAGAAGATAGGCATCAAGCCCGAGGACACCTGCACCGCAGTGTATTCCGGAGCCTACACCTCGAAGAATGCTTCCAGCACCGACACTGTCACAGGCATCAGCACCGTCAACAGCGAAGCCAAGGCTGCCAAGGGCACCAAGCTGGGCAACGCCGGTATGGTCGCTCTGGGCGTGGCTGCCGCTCTGGGCATTGCCGCCCTGTTCTCTTCCGGCGGGTCTTCCTCTTCCGCTCCTTCGGCCGAAGCAGGCACCACCCCCGGTATCATCAAGGTCAAGGCCGTCAAGGGCAATATGGCCGGCAAGGTCAGCGCTCTGAACCTGTTCAGACAGGCCTCCAACGGTCCTCAGGAAGGTCCCTGGGTAATCAGCACCAGCGGCTATTCCGATATGAACGTCAACGTGTTCAACTGGGATCCCGAGAACGAAGGCACCCAGCCCGACGCCAACGTGCAGTACACCTACAGCGGTTACTGGACCACCACCGAGAACATAGTGGACGGCGACTCTTCCGAGACCAAGGAAGGCACCAGCCCTGCTTTCAAGGACATCAAGATCACCCGCTTCGCCAGAATAGTCGACCTGACCTTTGGTCCCACCGTATATTATGACGACGTGTACGACGGTACGGACTCTCCTACCTTCGTAAAGCCCACCGACTATGACATCAGCACAGTCAAGATGCTCTTCCGCGTCACCTTCTCCGCCGACAAGTCCGGCGTGGCCGACAAGGTGTTCAATCTGAACCCTATGGAGTCCTATGAAGAGGTGAGCCTGACCCAGGCCCAGTGCAGAGAGCTGGCCTCCTGGATCAAGGACAACGGCCTTGACATAGCTCAGGACAACGGCATGCCCTACACCTGCCAGTGGAAGGTGGACGTGCGCAACGAATATGACACTGCGACACAGTGGACTCTGGGAAGACCCGGCACGTTCCAGATAGTGGAATCTGCTCCCCTTCCTCCCTCTGTGCCCTAATTAACCAAGCAAATATGGGTGCCCCCCACAGGGCACCCGCCGTTATTGAATTTTTGATCGAGGACAAACAAAATGAAAAAGACATCTCTTGCTTTAATTTCATTAATAGCAATAGTCCTTGTATTGCTGTCCGGCCAGATCTTCGCCCAGGGCGTTGCGATCTCACGGTCGTATGAAGACGCCAACACCTATCGTCTGCTGGCAGGCTTTGGCATTTCCGGCACCTGTGACTGGAACAGCGAGGGTCTGACAAGGTATTACAAATCGGTGGATGAAGGCGTATCCCCCACCTGGTTCAAGGAGTGCAACGGCGACGTCACCCTCAACTCCTACGGCGTAGCCGGCAGATGGTTCGTAGCCAGAGAAAACAAGGGCTTTGTCATCAACGACACCTTCTACAAGGGCGCCGCCAGGACCGCCGGCATCACCGAAAAGAGAGCCGAGCGCAAGAACTACAACAGCCTGACTCCCATTTTCAGAAATCAGTATCTGGAATGGGCAAGCGAGAATTTTGTGTGGAAGGGCAACGGAGCCGCTGCCGGAGCCGGCAAGTTCAACACCATGAAGCTGAGAGTGGAGGACCCCGACGGCACCGAGCACTTCTACTTCATAGGCGATGAGGAGACCGGCTACTGGAAGTATTCCAGAAGCTACGGCCCCGAAGAGCTCATCAACGGCAAGGGCAAGTACGGCCCCTACTGCGAGGCTGTGTGGCACATCGAAGACTCCAACCTGGACGTGAAGATCACCACCCATTGTCTCTACGACCAGGCCCGCTTTGATTTCCAGATATCGAACCTGGGCGAGGTAGCTCCCAAGGTGGGCTTTGCCATGACCGGCACCGCCAACGTGTGGGAAGATCCTCAGAGCCACTATTTTGACAAGGGCGACCCCAGCAGCGGCTGGTATCAGACCAGAGGCCAGGCCTATTATTACATGCCCGGCGTGGGCATGGCCACCAGAGCCAAGACTCTGAACTCGAAGCAGATACCCGAGAAGATGGACATCTACGGCTATTATTATGCCAGAGGCGCAGGCAAGGATCAGTACGGCTTCCCTCTGAACGTGGACGATATGGTCAGCCATGCCACCTTTACCTTCACCGGCAATGACGCCACCAAGCCCGACTTCATCACCGTGGATGACGCCTATCATCTGTTTGGCATGGGCAACTACAACCGCGCCTGTATCGCCGGCTACTGGATGGACGGCGTGGATGCCTTCCATGACGACGGCGGCTTCCCCACTGCCGACGTGTGGCCCGAGGCAGGTCAGTCCAGAGCCGCCTACGCTCCGGATCCCACCTTCGTATTCGAAGAGTCTGAAGCCTGGCCCACCGTCTATATGGTGACCTGGAAGAGCCAGGAGATACTCCCCGGCAAGACCAGACGCATCGTCACCTACTACGGCGAAGGCGATATGGACTTTGCCACCGGTTCTCAGGTTGGCAAGAACTTCATCCGCGACAGCTTTGTCACCATGGTGGAATGCCCCACCAACATGAACTATGACGCCGACGAAGACGCCGTGACTCCTCAGGAGTTCACCGTCACCGCCAGGATAGCCAACTGCGCCTGCGAAAAGACCAACTTTGATATCAACAATATCAGCTTTACCATCGACCTGCCCGAAAAGGGCCACGAAGGCTACTGCGGCCTGCTGCTGGCAGACGGCGAGTCCGCCACCAAGAAGTGGATCGGCACCGTGAAGCAGAGAAGCTCCGCTTACGCCGAGTGGAAGGTGAGGGTAGTCGGCGACGTGTCCGGAGACATCTCCTTCAAGGTAGTCTCCAGCGGCAAATACATAGGCGAGGCCTCCTGGCAGCATCCCGATATGGACTCCGATTACTGGACCCAGACGGTCACCAGGACCATAGCCTTCCCCACCACCAAGTCCGGGACCATCACCCAGGATTGGACTCTGATGGCCAGCCCCTTCAGCGGCACTGACTACACCATCGACGACGTGTTCGGCGAAGGCAACACCGTGCTCTATTATTGGGATCCGGTCATCGGCACCGAGGACAAATATGTCCGTGAGAAGAACATGTCCAAGATCACTCCTGGACAGGGCTTCTGGATCGGCAAGGACAAGGGTATGAAATCCATCGATTTCTTCTATCCCGACGCTGCCCTGCCCAACGACATCGATCCCCGTGACACGGACTACATCAACGACAGGCACGTGACCCTGTACGCAGGCTGGAATATAGTGGGCAACCCCTACGTGTTCCCTGTTCAGTGGCTGGGCTGCAACGTCCGCAACAAGAGGACAGGCGACGTGGCCTCTATCACCGAGGCTGTGGAGACCTACAAGTGGATGGGTTCCTCCGTGTACGGCTGGAACGAAGAGAAGTGGGGCTACAACGTCCAGAACACGGTCAAGGCCCAGCTTCTGCCCAACACCGGCTACTGGGTGTATGTCTATGAGCCACTCGAGATCATATACAATCCTTCCAGCATACCCGGCACCACCGTCACCGAGGACGGAGTCAAGTATACCTTGTCCATCCCTGTTGACTGATAGCAAACCATAAGCAAAGCGGGTGTAACGCCCGCTTTGTTTTTATAATGTATGAAAAAACTCGTCTGTGTCTTTTTTCTTCTGACCCTTTCGGCCGCGGTCTTCGGACAATTCGGTTATTCCATCATCATGCGGCCCTACCCGTCCGCCATTATAGCGGACGGGCAGTCCACTACGTCCATCACCTGCGAGATATATGACAACAAGGGCAACGCCGTGTCCGACGGCGTCAGGGTGGAGTTTACCACCAGCCTGGGGACCATCACTCCCTACGCCGACACCTCTGGCGGCACCGTGTCCCCCACTCTCCACTCGGTGCCCAACGAGGGCACTGCCATAGTCACCGCCACCATCCCCATGCTGGGGGTCATATCCCGCTGCCAGGTGGACTTTCTGGCTCCGGGCACAGACATAGTCAGCGAGAACTACGTGTCCGTGGAGGGCAAAAAGTACCTGTGCTACAACGCGGACGACAGCGTCATAGAGGCAGCCTACGGCGACGTGACGGTGAAATACAAGGGCCTCACCATAGAGTGCTACGAATGCCAGATCAACACTCTCCGCAACACCATGATCCTGCGGCCCTTCATGGGCGAATACCTCACTCTGTCGCGGCAGGACAAGCAGGTGACCTCCACAGAGCTCTTTGTGAACATCTCGACCGGCGCGGCCTACGGCTACATCCGCAACGAAGAAGGCAAGCTGCGCCCCGGCTCCGTGCGTATCACGGACCTGAGGGTGGAGGAGCTGGAGGAGCTGCCCTCCGGCGTCAGCTTTGACTACGAGCCCAATCCCTCTCCGGATCTGTTCATGACTGCCAAGCTGCTCATACTGGAGCCCAGAAAGGAGCTCAAGGCCAAGTCCCCCACCCTGTACGTCAAGGGCGTCCGCACCTTCACGGTGCCCTATCTGAAGATGACCCTGGCGGGGGCCGGCGCCGGCCTCTTTGACAACTTTGTGGCCTACGGCTCCAACGGCCTCAGGATAGACCTGCCCGTATATGTGAGCCTGACTCCCACCACCTCCACCGCCGTCCGGGTCCAGAGAGACTCCTCCAATCTGTCGGGCACCCTGTCCACCGGCGATTTCTGGAAGGTGGACCTGGAGCACGAATACGGCCAGGGCACCAATTCCTCCGGCATCATGGAAGCCATGAACGTCAATCAAAAGCATGGCTGGGGCCTCCGTTTCAACAACCGCACCATATTCAGCGCAGGCAAAAAGCTGCAGAGCAGCATAGAATACCCCAATCATGAGAATCTGCTGTCGAGCGTCACCTGGTCCCAGAGCCTGCCGAAGTTTTATTACAGCGTGGGAGGCAGATACAGATATTACAAGGCCCGCCGCAACACCTATTATTTGAACTCCTACGTTCAGACCGCGTCCCGGCCCATATTCGGCTTCATGAACTACACTCTGTCCGACCAGATCTACTATGACGCGTCGTATCTGGACAACAGCCACAGATGGGGCAACAGGGCCACCGTGAACCTCTTTTCCAAATATCTGGACGCAGGCTCCGTCCAGTTCAATTTCGGCGGCTCCTACAGCTACAACTTCCAGAGGCATTTCGGCGGCGACATCACCACCGCCAACGCCGGTCTGAGGATCCCCTTCGGCAACAACAGCATACACCTGTATTACAGCTATCTCATCGAAAACGCCCTGCAGCGCTACGAGAGCAGCTATCTGTCCGGAGACGTCACTCTGTGGATACGCAACCTGGCTCTCTACTCCAGCAGCACCTACGACTTCAAGGACAGCAGCTACAACGTGTTTTCCGAGCTGGAGTGGTCGCCCCTGAAGTCCTGGGTCGTAAGAGCCCTCTTCACCTATCAGCATTACCCCGATCTCAACTGGCAGGACTACAAGATAGCCATAGGCAAGCGCTCCGGCTTTCAGGAGTTCAGGATCGCCTGGACCCACTCCAAGAGGCGCTTTGACTTTGAGATCGGGAGCATGAGCTTCTGATGCGTCAGTTTCAGCTGGTATCGGACTACCGGCCTGCCGGCAGCCAGCCGGAGGCCATAGAGTCCATAGCGGGAGGCCTGGAAAGAGGCCTCAAATATCAGAACATCCTGGGCGTCACCGGCTCCGGCAAGACCTACACCATGGCAGCCATCATAGAGAGGCTCCAGAGGCCGGCCCTGGTCATCGCCCACAACAAGACCCTGGCTGCCCAGCTATGCTCCGAGTTCAGAGAGTTCTTCCCCAACAACGCCGTGGAATACTTCGTCAGCTACTATGACTACTACATGCCCGAGAGCTACATCCCCGAGACCGACCTCTATCTGGAAAAGGATTCGTCCGTCAACGCGGAGATAGACCGGCTGCGCCACTCGGCCACTCGGGCGGTGCTGGAAAGACGGGACACCATCATAGTGGCTTCCGTCAGCTGCATCTACGGCATAGGCCCCAAGGAGACCTATCTGGCGACCAGCATCGAGCTGAAGGTGGGCGACGTCATTGACCTGGACGGCTTTATCAAGGACCTGGTGGGCATCGACTTCAAGCGCAACGACTTTGCTCTGGACAGGGGCATGTTTCGCATAAGGGGCGACATCATAGAGGTGCAGCCCATCGACTCGGACTTCATCATACGCATATTCCTCTTCGGCGACGAGGTGGAAAACATCTACATCGTCAACTTTCTCACAGGCGAGATACTGGAAAAGCGGGACGCCGTCCACATCTTCCCGGCCACCCACTTTGTCACCACCGAGGCCAACATAGACCGGGCCCTGAAGGAGATACAGGACGAGCTGGACGAACGGGTGGAATACTTCCGGTCCAGAGACATGCTGGTGGAGGCCCAACGCATCCATCAGCGCACCACCTTTGACATGGAGATGATACGGGAGCTGGGCTACTGCAGCGGCATAGAGAACTACAGCCGCATCATGGACGGCAGGGCTCCCGGCTCCACCCCTCACTGCCTGATAGAGTATTTCCCCGAGGATTTCATCATGTTCGTGGACGAGTCCCACCAGTCTATACCCCAGCTGAGGGCCATGTACAACGGGGACCGGTCCCGCAAGGTCAATCTGGTGGACTACGGCTTCCGCCTGCCCTCCGCCCTGGACAACCGCCCACTCAAGTTCGACGAGTTTGAGAAGCTGGTCCATCAGGTGGTCTGGGTGTCCGCCACTCCGGGCCCCTACGAAAAGGAGCTGACGGAAAACACCGCGGAGCTGGTGATACGCCCCACGGGCCTCCTGGACCCGGAGGTGATAGTCCGGCCCTCGGAGGGACAGATAGACGACCTGATCGGAGAGATCTCCCAGCGGGCTGCCCGGGGCGAAAGGACTCTGGTCACCACCCTCACCAAAAAGATGGCGGAGAGCCTCTCCGAATACCTGAAGGAGCTGGACATCAAGGTGCAGTATCTGCACAGCGAGATCAAGACCATCGAGCGCACCGAGATACTCCGGGACCTGCGTCTGGGGGTATATGACGTGCTGGTGGGCATCAACCTGCTCCGGGAGGGTCTGGACCTGCCGGAGGTGTCTCTGGTGGCCATACTGGACGCCGACAAGGAGGGCTTTCTCCGGTCGGAGACCAGTCTGGTGCAGACCATCGGACGTGCGGCCCGCCACGAGCGGGGCACCGTGATCATGTATGCGGACACAGTGACCGAATCCATGGAAAAGGCCATCGGCGAGACCCGGCGGCGCCGGGAGCTCCAGAAGGAATACAACCGGGTCCACGGCATCACCCCCCACACGGTCAGGAAGGACGTCAGGAACATGATAGAGGGCCTGTCCGGAGGCGGCAACGGCAACTCCCCGGAGGGCGCCCCGGAGCTGATCGACGTGGAGAATCTGGACCAATATCTGAAGCAGCTGGAACGGGATATGAAGGCGGCCGCCAAGGACCTGAACTTCGAGGAAGCCGCCGACATAAGAGACAGGATCAAGGAGATCAAGCGACTCAAATTGCTATAAAAGGAAAGGATCATGAAAAAGCTCTTTTTGGCCATAGCGCTCATCCTCACGGCCACCGGCATCCTTGCCGCCGGCCTCACCTTTGAGGCAGACCGACTGTACACCCAGGGCAAGGCCCTGGACAGAGTGCCCCACACCTACGAGGCCTGGGTCAGACTGCCCCGGGACTACGCTCCCAGAGGCGGCATCATCGCCGGCAACTACGGCATCACCTGCGCCAACAATTTTGAGATAGGCGGCCGCGGGGTCCCCAGGCTGTTTATAGACGGCGAAAAGCTGCAGACCGCCGACATACAGTTCAGCGCCCTGAACGCCGCCACCGGACTGCCCGTCCACGTGGCCATAGTGCTGGACACGGAGGCCGGCAGAGCCGACTGCTATCTGAACGGCCGGCTGGCGGAAAGCAAGGAAGAGGTGAAGATCAACAATCAGGACAAGCCTCTTGCGGGCTTTGAGCCCCGGCTGCCCACCCTGCCTCTGGTCATAGGCGGCGACAGAAGGATAGGCAACATGGTGAAGTTCGCCGGCAGCATCCTCTCCGTGGCGGAGTTCTCCACTCTGAGGACCCCGGCGGAGATCAGGCGGGACATGTACGGGCTGGACCCCGCCGACCCGGGCCTGATATTCTGCTACGACCTGAAAAAGGCGGCGGCCCGGGGCCCCATCGAAGACCTGGCCGGGAATTATCCCCTGGACTATATCGCCAATCCCTACTACATCGACGAGTCGGAGCGCTGGGTGGAGCCGGACAAGGTGGACAACTCGCAGATAGCGTATTCCATGGCCTTTCTGGGGGACACCCAGGTGGTCAACGACTCCTATCCCGAGAAGCTGCGCCTCCTCTTTGACTGGATACTGGCCCAAAAGGACGAGCTGAACATCCGCTACGTCATGGGTCTGGGAGACATCACCAACCGCAATCTGCCCCGGGAATGGGAGCTGGCCGCGGAGCAATACAACAGACTGAACGGCATTATAGACTGGGGCGTGGTCATAGGCAACCACGACGGCTCCAAAGAATATAATGCGGCCTTTGACACACCCGCCTACAGGGCCTCCTGCGCCGGCTTTTTCGAAGAGGGCAAGATAGACAACTCCTACCGCTTCCTCACCGTGGGGGACAACAAATACATCATCTTCACCATGGAATACGGCCCCCGGGACGAAGTGATGGAATGGGCCGGCAAGCTGATCGACGAGTACCCTGAATGCAAGGCCATAGTGACCACCCACTGCTACCTGTTCCGGGACGGCACCACTCTGGACGAGGGCGACGTGTGCCCTCCCACCCTGGGCGGCCGGCCCAACAACGGGGACCACATGTGGGACAAGTTCGTCCGGAAGCACAAGACCATCCAATTCGTCATCAACGGCCACGACCCCTTTGACATGGTGGTGGCGGCTCAGGAAAAGGGGGACCACGGCAATCTGGTGACCCAGATGCTCATAGACCCTCAGGGCACCGACGCCAGCCTCCACGGAGCCTGTCTGGTGTGCATCCTGGGCTTCTCGGAGGACGGCAAGCATCTGTACGTCAGATACTATTCCTGCGACAAACAGCAATACTACATGAAGAACAACCAGTACGAGCTGGACCTGGAGTAGATCATGAAAAAGCTGTTTCTGTGTGTGGCGCTGCTCCTGGCGGCTGCCTCTCTGTGGGGCTACGGCATATCCTTCCGGCCGGACGTTTATTACACCCAGAAGGAACGGCTGCCCCGCCCCGCCCACACCTATGAGGCATGGCTGAAGCTGCCCAGGGACTACCCCGGCAGAGGCGGCTCCATCGCCGGCAACTACGGCATGGCGGCAGGCCAGGTGTTCGAGGTGTATTCCTCCGGCAACCCCCGGCTCTACATAGAGGGCAAGAACAACCGGCAGGCGGACATCAAATTTCTCAATGTCCGGGCCGCCCTGGGCCGCTGGGTCCACATGACCATAGTGCTGGACGAGACGGAGCATCAGGCCCGGTGCTACCTGAACGGCCGGCTCGCGGAGACTCTGACGGAGGTGGGCATGTACACGGAGCCCCGGCCTCTCTCGGAGTTTGAGACCACGGACCCGGTGACCCCTCTGGTCATAGGCGGGGACAGAAGGATAGGCAACGGAGCCTTTTTCAAGGGCAGCGTGCTGTCCGTGGCGGAATACGCCGACGTCCGCACCCCGGAGGAGATCCGCCGGGATATGTACAACTTAGACCCCACGGATCCGGACCTGCTGTTCGCCTACGACTTCCGGCGCGCCGAGGGCCTGGAGGTCATAGAGGACCTGGCCGGACATTATCCCCTTTACCGGGAACAGAACCCCCTCTTCGTCAGGGAGGAAGACAAGTGGCTCGGGGACGTGGACCACTCGCAGATAGCCTGGTCCATAGCCTTTCTGGGAGACACTCAGGTGGTGAACGACGAGTATCCCGAGAAGTTCCATCTGCTCATGGACTGCATACTGGCGAAGAAGGACGAATACAACGTGAAATACGTCATGGGCCTGGGGGACATCACCAACCGCAACCTGCCCCGGGAGTGGGAGCTGGCGGCGGAGCAGTACAACCGCCTGAACGGCGTTATCCCCTGGGGCGTGGTCATAGGCAACCACGACGGCTCCCGGGAATACAACGCGGCCTTTGACACACCCGCCTACAGAGCCTCCTGCGACGGCTTCTACGAAGAAGACAAGATAGACAATTCCTACCGGTTCCTCACTGTGGGCAAGAACAAGTATATCATCTTCACTCTGGAATACGGCCCCCGGGACGAGGTCATGGAATGGGCGGGCCGGCTCATAGACGAGCACCCTGAATGCAAGGCCATAGTGACCACCCACAACTATCTCTACCGGGACGGCACCACCATGGATGAAAAGGACTCCTATCCCCCCACCATCTGCGGCGGCAGGCCCAACAACGGGGACCACATGTGGGAGAAGTTCGTCCGCAAGCACCGGACCATACAGCTGGTCATTTGCGGCCACGACCCCTTTGACATGGTGGTCAGCCGGCAGGAAAAGGGAGACGCCGGCAACCTGGTCACCAGCCTTCTCATAGACCCCCAGGGCACCGACGGGGCCCTGAAGGGCGCCTGCCTCATATGCTTCCTGGGCTTCTCCGAGGACGGCAAAAAGGCCTTCGTGCGGTATTATTCCGCCGACAGGGAAATGTATTATATGAAAAACAGCCAGTACGAGCTGGATATGGAGTAGATCATGAAAAAGCTGTTTCTGTGTGTGGCGCTGCTGCTGGCGGCCGCCTCTCTGTGGGCCTACGGCATATCCTTCCGGCCGGACGTTTATTACACCCAGAAGGAGGCTCCCCGGGAGGCCGCCCACACCTATGAGGCCTGGCTCAGGCTGCCCAAGGACTACCCCGGCAGAGCCGGGAGCATAGCGGGCAATTTTGATATGACCTGCCACTCGGTGATATTTGAGGTCCACGCAGCGGGGCATCCCCGGCTGTATATCATGGGCAAAAACTACAGGACCGCGGATATCAAGTTCACCGGCGTCAACGCCGCCACCGGACTGCCCGTCCATCTGGCCATAGTGCTGGACGAGACGGAGCACGAAGCCCGGTGCTACCTGAACGGCAGGCTCGCGGAGACGGTGACCGAGGCGCCTATGCCTTCGTCCGTGCGTCCTCTGTCCGAATTTGAGACCGTGGAGCCGGCCATCCCCCTGATAATAGGCGGCGACAAACGCTACGGCAACGGCGCATACTTTCACGGACAGCTGCTGTCGGTGGCGGAGTTTGCCACGGTGCGCAGCGAAAAAGAGATCCGGAGCGATATGTACTCTCTGGACCCGGGGGAGCCCGGGCTCCTGTTTTACTACGACCTGCGCAAGGCCGAAGGCAAGGACTTCATAGAGGATCTGGCGGGCAATTATCCCCTGTATCACGAGACAAATCCCAACTACACCAAGCCGGAGGACCTGTGGGTGAAGCCCGGGGATATAGACAACTCGCAGATAGCCTGGTCCATAGCCTTTTTGGGGGACACTCAGGTGGTGAATGACTCCTATCCGGAGAAGTTCCACCTGCTCATAGACGCCATACTTGAGAAAAAGGACGAATACAGGATAAAATACGTCATGGGACTGGGGGATATCACCAACCGCAACCTGCCCAGGGAATGGGAGCTGGCGGCGGAGCAGTACAACCGCCTGAACGGCATATTGCCCTGGGGCGTGGTCATAGGCAACCACGACGGCTCCAAAGAATATAATGCGGCCTTTGACACACCCGCCTACAGAGCCTCCTGCGACGGCTTTTTTGAAGAAGGCAAGATAGACAACTCCTACCGCTTCCTCACTGTGGGCAAGAACAAGTATATCATCTTCACTCTGGAATACGGCCCCCGGGACGAGGTCATGGAATGGGCCGGCCGGCTCATAGACGAGCACTCGGACTGCAAGGCCATCGTCACCACCCACTGCTATCTGTTCAGGGACGGCACCACCATGGACGACAAGGACATGTATCCCGCCGCGGGCAGGCCCAACAACGGCGACGACCTGTGGGAAAAGTATATACGCAAGCACCGGACCATACAGCTGGTGGTCTGCGGCCACGACCCCTGGGACCTGGTGATATGCAGACAGGAAAAAGGGGACGCCGGCAATCTGATCACTCAGTTTTTGATAGACCCTCAGGGCACCGACGCCAACCTGCGTGGCGCCTGTCTCATATGCTTCCTGGGCTTCAGCGAGGACGGCCAAAAGGCCTTCGTCCGATACTATTCCGCCGACCGGGGAATGTATTATATAAAGGCCAACCAGTACGAGGTGGATATGGAATAACAGCATTTCGCCCCGCCTGCTTCATAGCAGACGGGGCGAAGTTCATGTCTTCATGCATTTCCACAGGCCGTGCCGGGAGCAATACGCGTACACGTTCCGCACCTTGGTGCCGTCGGGAAAAGCGCAGCGTGGCTCCTCCCCGGGCCGGAAAAACCGGAACACGCCTCCCGAGACGGTCTCCGCATAGACCCATTCGATATAGTGGTCCTCCTCCGACGGGTGCAGCTCTATGCCCACCGTCACCTTCAGCAGGCCGTCCTCCATGCGGGCGTCCGGCAGGTGCCGGGGCACGTCGCACTTCACCGAGTTGTCCCTGAGCTTTTCCATGGGCGCGCCGCAGCAGCAGAGGGAGGCCTCCCGGGAGGCAAACACTATGTTGCCGCACACGCCGCACCTGTAAAACAACGCTTCCTTCATCACACGCTCCTCTGTTTGCATTCTTTTTTATTATACCACACCCCGGAAAAAATGCCCCGCCGTCTTTTATTTCTGCCCGATATATGTTAGTATATAAGTAATAAAGATCTCCAAGGACGTGCAATGAATAAGATAGAGCTGAGTTACGACGCCTATCTGGACAAGGTCCACGCCTGCTGGCTGGGCAAGAGTCTGGGAGGCGTCATAGGCGCCCTGTTCGAAGGGCACAAATATTTTGAGGAGCTGTCCCCCGACGGGCTGTGGCCCGCCATAGTGTATCCCAACGACGATCTGGATATACAGGTGGTCTGGCTGGAAATGCTGGAGGACCTGGGCACCGACGTGACCCACGACAGGCTGGTGGCTTACTGGCGGGACCGCTGCTGGTACAACTTCGCCGAATACGGCTCCTTTCTCTACAACGCCCAGAGAGGCATCCTGCCTCCCGACAGCGGCCGCTTCAACAACTTCTATTTTTCCGAATCCGAGGGCTGCCCCATCCGGGCAGAGATATGGGGCCTCACCGCCCCCTGCAACCCGGCTCTGGCGGCGGAGCACGCCTGGCACGACGGCACCCTGGACCATCAGCGCACCTCGGTGTATGCCGAGATGTTCTGGGCGGCGGCCAACGCCCGGGCCCTTTGCTGCAGCGATCTGGACGAAGTGGTGAACGCCGCTCTCATGGAAGTGCCCGAGGACTGCGAGATAGCGGAGATCACCCGGGACGTGCGTTATTGCGTCCGGGAGCTCTCCGGCCTGAAGGAAATGTATCTCTATCTGGTGCGCCGCTGGGGCGACAGCGATTCCTCCAAGAGCCAGATCAACTTTGCCTTTTCCCTGCTGCCCCTCTATTACGGCGGCAGCGACTTCAAAAAGGTTATGGCCTGCTGCTGCTCCCTGACCTTTGACACGGACTGCACCGCGGCCACCGCCTGCTCCCTGCTGGGGACCATGCTGGGCACGGGCGTTCTGCCGGAGGACTGGCTGGAAAAGCTGGGCAGGGACCTGACCTGCGACGTGGCAGTCAGGCACAAGGAAGCCCCTATCCTGGATTTTGCCCGGGACACCTGCGCCGTGGGCATAGAGAGCACCCTGAACAACAATACGGCAGCGCTTATCACGGGCGTCCCCGCAGACCTGTTGGCTGCGGTCCAGAAGCGTTTTGCGGAGAGAGAGCCTCTCCCGAATGTGGAGATAGTGTCCGGCAACGACCCGGAGGACGTCATCACCCCCGATGCGGAAAGGGGCTACGGCATGTCGGTATGCTTCATCAACTCCTCTCCCAGGACCCTTCGCGGCGTCATCAGAGCCGAGAGCCTGTCCCCTCACCTCAAGGTGTTTCCCGCCCTTGACCCGGATGCGGAGCTGCCTCCGGGAGGCTGCCTGGAAAAGACCTTTACCCTCACCCACGACTTTTCGGAAAACGTCATCTGGGACAAGAACCTGGTACGCTTTTCCTTTGAAGGCGACGGAGAGTCCGTGAGCCGGGAGCTGGGCGTCGCAGGCGCCCGTTGCTGGCAGGTGTACGGCCCCTACTGGGATATATACGACACCGCCGAGCATGACGAGTGCCCCTTCCGCAACGACAAGGTCTGCAATCACCCCGGGCGGCTGGGCTTCGGCCAGGCGGGCACCCATCAGTACGTGCGCCTGGACAGAGAATATCTGGACGAGCAGGCCCTTTTGGAGAAGGACCTGCCTGCAGAGTATCCCTTCGCCATCTGTCTGGCGGAGGACCTGGTCCGCAAGGAAGACATATCCTTCAACATGGGCGAGAGCTGCTATTACTTCGTGCGGGAGTTCATCACCCGGGAGCACCAGCAGACGGGCCTGATGGCAGGCGCCTCGGGGCCCTTCAAGGTGTGGATCGACGGCAAGCTCGTATTTGAAAACCCGAAGAGCATGCCCTACTGCCAGCAGGACTGGTGGATACCCTTTGAAGCGCAGCCCGACAAGGTCCACAGGATCGTGGTCAAGATCCTCCAGACCGGCAGCGACTTCAAATTCTCGCTGTCCCCCTTGCTGGACGCGCGCAAGGCGGACCATATTCACGGCATAAGCTATTTGTCCGACACCTTCGGCAACAAATACTGGAAATAATACGGAGAACACTATGGATCACTTCAAAAATCCAAAGGCCATTATGCGGCCTGCGCCTTTCTGGAGCTGGAACGACAAGCTGGACAAGGACGAATGCGTAAGACAAGTCAGAGAGATGAAAGACAAGGGCTGGGGCTCCTTCTTCATGCACTCCAGAGTGGGTCTCGTGACCCCCTATCTGGGCGAAGAGTGGATGGATATAGTCAAGGCCTGCGCCGAGACCGCCAGGGAAGAAGGCATCTACGCCTGGCTGTATGACGAAGACAAGTGGCCCAGCGGCTTTGCCGGCGGCAAGGTGCCCGCAGCCGACGAAAACTTCAGGGCCCGCAAGCTCATCATCGCCAAGAAGGGCGAGGTGCCCGAGGGCGACACGGTAATGTGCGAGTTTGACTGGCACGGCGCCTCCTGGACCATAGCCAGACACATAGAGCGGCTGGGCAACACCTGGTTCAACGGCTACTCCTACGTGGACCTCATGAACCCCGAAGCCGTCAAGGCCTTTCTGGAATGCACTCACGAGGAATACAAGAAGCACGTAGGCGAATATTTCGGCAAAGTGATACCGGGCATATTCACCGACGAGCCCTGCTACCTGTTCGGCGGCGGAGACGCGGTGCCCTGGTCGGAATATCTGCCCGACTTCTTCACCAAGATGAAGGGCTACGATATCCGGGAGCATCTGCCCAAGCTGTTCTTCAACATAGGCGACGACTTCCGCAAGATCCGCTTCGATTATTACGAGGCGGCCACCGCCCTCTTCAAGCAGAGCTTTACCAAGCAGTATTACGACTGGTGCGATAAGAACGGCATAATATTCACCGGCCACTTTATGTCCGAGGATTCCTGCTGGTACCAGACCCAGTGGTCCGGAGACGTCATGAGCCACTACGAATTCATGCACTGGCCCGGCACCGACAAGCTGGGGCGGCACCTGGAACAGGTGGTCACCGACAAGCAGTGCGCCTCCGCCGTGGACCAGCTGGGCAAGGAGAGGGCCTTCAGCGAGGTCTTCGGCTGCGTGGGCGGACAGGTCAGCTTTTTCGAGAGAAAATGGATCGCCGACTGGCAGACCCTGCTGGGCATCAGCTTTGTGAACCATCATCTGTCCCTCTACTCCATGAGAGGCGAGCGGAAGCGCGACTATCCCGCCAACCTGTTCTATCAGCAGCCCTGGTGGCAGGAAGAGAAGCTCTGCGGCGACTACTTCGGCCGCATCTGCACCTTCGCGGCGGAAGGCAAGCGCAAGGTGGATATACTCCTGATGCAGCCTCTGGCTTCCGTATGGAGCGAGTTCACTCCTCTCGACAGCAGAAGCAACTACGGTCCCGAACACGTATACGACACTCCCTTTGAACAGGCGGCCAAGCAGCTGCTGGCGGCCAAGCTGGACTATCATATAGGCAACGAAAACCTGATGAAGAACCACGCCAAGGTGGAGGGCAAGACCCTCATAGTGGGTCAGCACGCCTATCACACGGTCGTAGTGCCCGTCTGCAGCAACATCATGGAAAGCACCTACAAGCTGCTCAAAAAGTTCGCCAAGAACGGCGGCACCCTCATATTCACCGAGGGCCTGCCCGTCATGGTGGAGGGCGAGCCTGTGGAGACCAAGTTTGCCAAGTACACCATAGCCTCCTCCATCGGCGACGCCGTCAGGATAGTGGACGGCCTGTATCAGGGGAGAGCCTGCGTCATTGACAAGATCACCGGCGTCAACGCGGGCTCCGTGTGGGTCCACGAGAGAGAGTATGAGGGCAGCCTGAGATACTTCTTCATCAACACAGACAAGGGCCACCCCGTCAAGGCCAGGCTCTCCATACCCAAGGCCGAAGCCTACGCCATAGTGGATCTCTTTGACGGCACAGCCTACAAGGCCAAGCCGGACGAGTCCGGCGATATGGCGGCGCTGGACCTCACCTTCGCCCCCGCCGGCAGCATCCTGATCCTGGCAGGCAGCGAAGCCAAGGGCATCAGGGCCAAGTGCCCCGTCATCCTGGGCTGCGGCATATGCTTTGCCGACCTGGACAGAAAGACCCCCGTCAGCACCATCACGGACTTCAGAGCCAAGATACTGGGCGAGAACACCCTGGTGCTCCACGACTACAAGCTGAAGGTGGGAGACGAGGTGTACGAAGGCCCCTGCTGCCTGGCCTGGCACAATATGTTTTACAGAAAGCCCGACGGCACTCCCTTTGAAGCCAGATACACCTTCACCTCGGAGATCGCTCTGGACGCCTTTGCAGCCATCGAAGTGGCGGAGAACAACGACTCCATCCTCTTCAACGGCAAGAAGGTGAAGCCTCTCAGAAAGAAGGGCGAAGGCGGCGCCTTTGACCCCGAAAAGGGCTGGCTGGAAAAGACCTTTACCAAGGTGCCCATTTCCATCAAGCCCGGGGAAAACACCCTGGTCATCAAGGGCAAGAAGTACAACAACATCACCGGCCCCGGACACCACAAGAAGGTGGAGACCCCCATGAAGGACTACTTCCCCACCGAAGCGGAAGAGGCCTATATCTGCGGCGACTTCTCCCTCTCCAAGAAGGCGGACAACAAGTACGTCATAGCAGCCCCCTGCCGGATCAAGGGACACAACATCACCAAAGAAGGCTATCCCTTCTACGCCGGCAAGGTGAGCCTCAAGGGCAGCTTTGAGGGCGACTGCAAGGCAAAGACCATCCTCAAGCTCAATGACGCCAACAAGTCCAGCGTGCAGGTCTATATCAACGGCTCCAAGGCCGGAGAAAACCTGTGGCTGCCCGACGCCTTTGATATCTCCGCCTGGGTCAAGGACGGCAAGAACACCTTTGAGATAGTGTTTGCCACCACCCTGGTGAACCCCTTCGGCCCCAACAGGATCGCAGGGATAAAGGACAGCCTCTACATCAGCCCCGGCAGCTTCGTGCACGCCGGACAGTATATAGAGAAATACCAGCTGTTTGACTACGGCATAGAAGCCGTCAGCATCTACGAGCTGTAAACCCCATCGCTGTCAATGCCGGAAGGACGATGTCCTTCCGGCTTTATTTTGAGGAGGCGGAAAAAACATTGTGTCATCCCGGCGGAAATGGCAACAGATCAAACGCCATCGGCGTTTGGCCATTTCCGGGAAGGGATCTCGGGCGGGACCCGTTTGCCTCTTCCTTACTCCGGCAAGGCCGGAGAAGGCAAACGGGGAGGACCCGGTCCTCGGGACTGACGAGTGTAGCAGTCGAGCGTTTTCCCTTGCCCCGTTGGGCTTGGTCCATAGCCCGGGCTCGCGGTTCCATTACAGGGGATCTCTTACCGCCTCTTGCAGAGGCGCCGAGATGACGCGGGGTTGCACGCAGGCAATGGGATGACGCGGGGTATTGTTGCGTCCCTCTGTCGGAGAGCATAGCCCGGGCTCGCGGTTCTATTGATGTGACCCCAAAAAGTTGGACAAAGAAAATCCCCAAATCCCCGCGTTCTATTTAACCATTGGTTAATGCCTTTTTTCTGTATTCGCTTGGTGTCATCCCGTTAAGCTTCTGCTTGATCCTTTTGTTGTTGTAATAATC
>JAFZNQ010000115.1 GCA_017552965.1 Abditibacteriota bacterium
CGAGGCGTTATATCCAATGTGGAAAGCTATCCTAAATAACTTTGCTGCCGGCAATGCCGGCCGTTAAAACTCATTCACCACACTTACACTGTTCAGCTTTCAAAGAACGCCGGCGGAAGGGGTGCCCTGCGTCGGCAAATATTATTATACTCTTTCCCGGAGTGGAAAGTCAAGAGATAAAGGCGCATTTTTGCATTTTTTCTTGTGGGAGGGAGTGTGAGGGCGTCGGAGAACGAGACATCTCCGCCGTCATCCCGGCCGCAAGCCAATCCCCGTAGACCACCCCAAATAATCTGCGATTTTTCGGGGACCCCGGGATCTCTTACCGGTGAAGGCATTCTGCCCTCACCGCCGAGATGACGCGGGTCCGCAGGCGCATCCGCTAAGATGACAATTATCATTTGCCCTCCCCCGGTTCCTTGACAGTGTCTCTCAAATTGATGTATTATAAATATAGCGTCTTCGGGCGCGTCCATTCCCACAACGGATCTGTCACCATGAAATACTGCCTTTGTTCTACCTCGCCCCGGCGCCGGGAGTTGCTGAAGCTCATTATACCTGAATTTGAGATCAGGCCCAGCGGCGCGGAGCGGCCCATTCCCTCCGGGATGGCTCCCGAGGAGAGCTGCGTCATGCTCTCTCTCCACAAGCTGCCTCCCCGGGCGGAAGCAGGCGCTGTGTTCATCTGCGCCGACACCATAGTGTCTGTGGACGGAGTTCAGCTGGGCAAGCCCTCATCCCCCGGGCAGGCCGCCGAAATGCTGTCCCTGCTGTCGGGCAGGAGCCACAAGGTCACCACCGGCTACGCCATAGCCTGCGGCGACCTGATCCTGAAGGGCTACGAAAACACCACCGTCTTCTTTGGTAACATGTCCCCGGAGGACATAGCCGCTTACGTGGCCACCGGCGAGCCCATGGACAAGGCCGGCGCCTACGGCATCCAGGGTCTGGCCTCCAGATTCATCCGGGGCATCGAAGGCGACTATTTCAACGTGGTGGGTCTTCCCGTATATAGTCTGTACCACACCCTGAAGTCTCACGATCTGATACGATAGGAGAAACATATGCTCATAGACATCCACACTCACTGCTACGCGGACGCCATTGCCGAAAAGGCCATATGCGTGCTGGAAAACAACTCCGGTCAAAAGGCGTTCCTTGACGGCACCGCAGAGGCTCTGTCCCGGTCCACTGCTGCGGCCGGTCTTGATTACTCGGTAGTAGTGCCCATAGCCACCAAGCCCTCTCAGACCCGCAGGATCAACGAGTGGGCTCTGTCCCTGGAGCAGGACTACCCCAACCTGCTGCCCTTCGGCACCATCCATCCGGACAACGAAGACCCGGAAGAGGAGATCAAATGGATGGCAGCCCGGGGTCTCAGAGGCCTCAAGATCCATCCGGATTATCAAAAGACCCTCATCAACGATCCCAAGTTCATGCGTATTTTTGCCGCCATGGAAGAACACGGCCTCATACTCATCACCCACGCAGGCTTTGACGTGGGGCTTCCCCCTCCCCGGCACTGTATGCCCCACATGATGGCTGACGTGCTGAAGGCTTTTCCCCGGCTCACGGTCATAGCCGCCCATATGGGAGGCGTGGAAGAGCAGGATGAGGTCAAGCGGTATTACAACGGCAAAAACATCTATCTGGACACCTGCTTTACCCACCTGTATCTCAACGGCCGCCAGCTGGCCGAAGCCATCAAAAGACACGGAGCAGACAAGATACTCTTCGGCACCGACTCCCCCTGGTCCGACCAGAAGCAGCAGATAGGATATATCCTGTCTCTGGAGCTGACCGACGAAGAAAAGAGGCTGGTGCTGGGCGACAATGCCCGCCGTCTGCTGAAGCTGTAATAATATCACTCTCGGGAGAGACTATCATGAAACACTTGTTGCTGGTTTTGCTGATATGCTGCGCCCTGATAGCCACGGGCTGCGGCGCAAGGGATCTGTATATCTACGACATGACCCATCTCTGGAGTCTGGACCTGACCAAGCCGGACCAAGCCAGAGAAGCCTGGGACACGGCTCATTTCGTCAGTACCCTGCAGGGTATCGTCAACCGAAAAAGCCCCAGACTCTACGTCTATTTCAACGGCAGCAGCCCCGACACCGACCCGGAGGGAGGCGCCGACAGATTCTGGCTGGGCAAAATGACCGAAAAAGGCCAATGGCTCGCATCGTACAAGCAGAAGGAAGCGCCGGACCTGGACGCTCTGGTGACAGCCTTCCGCAAGGATATCAAAGGTCTGGTGGTCTATGACGAAAACGTGCCTGCCACCTCCAACGCAGCCACCACCTGCGCCGGAGTAAACGACATGCCTGCGGTGCGATACGACCCCAGCAAGGACTCCCTCTATTATCACCTGACCCAGGACCCCAAGGGGCCGAAGCTGCCTGTCCGTGTGTGGCTGGTCAACCGGGACGGCTCCAGCAAGTTCACCGGCAAGGGCACCATCCCCGACATAAACAAAAGCTCCACCGGCAGCGCCAAGTGCGACGTGTATATGTGGGCCAAGGAAATGTATCTGGACTCGGGCATGTGTGATCCCCACGTGCTGGGCTACTATCTGGATTGCAGCTGGGTAAAAAGCCCAGGCGGCAGACTGTCCAACTTCACTCTGACCAACCACGACTATATAGTGGCCAAAAAGGGCTTCTGCTTCGACCTGTCCCCTTGGGACGACGAGCCTGCCACAGACGATCCCGGCCAGCCCGTGGGCGCCGACACAGCCACCCTGAAGGCCATCCTCCAGTCCGCTTATGACCGGAACGAGGGCAACATGATACAGGCCGCCGGCTTCCTGCCCTGGGACAGAAAATACACCGGCCACGCCGGAGGCAAGCACGGAGACGTGGAGGGCGAATGGAAATACGCCGAGATACTGTCCTGCTTCAACGCCTACATGGACGCCGACGCCCTGGGGTATTCGGCCATGGCCAACGCTTCGGTGTTTTCGCTGTTCAAGCTGAAGGCTCGGTATCCCCAGAAGAAGCCCACCATCAACGACCTGAAAAAGATGGGCTACATCGAGGAAGACGGCTCTGTAAAGAAGGCCGTTTACGTGACCTATTACGTGGGAGACTATGACGCGGCCGCCTGGCTCTACCAGAGGATGCCCGAGATATGGGAATCCCCGGACAGAGGCTCCCTGCCTCTGGGCTGGGCCTTCAATCCCAATCTGGCGGAGCGCTTTGCCTTTGGCATGCACTACCTCCGCTCCACCGCCACAAAGAACGATTATTTTGTCACCGGGGACGTGGGAGCCGGCTACATCAACCCGGGTCACCTGGTGGAACCCCGGCAGTATTCCGGCATGCCCTCCGGCGTCAAGGCCTGGGAGGAGCACTGCAAAAAATGGATGGACCGCTTTGATCTGTCCATAGTGGGCTTTGTGATAGACGGCTTCGCTCCCGCCATGAACGAGGAGCTGCTGGACATGTATTCCCGCATTGCCCCCGACGGCATCGGCGGGCAAAAGCTGCCGATGCAGAGCGGCCTCTACAAAAACAAGATGCCCTACATCATCATGCAGGGAGACGTGTACGACCCGGTGACAGATGCCAAAAACCACGCCGCCTACATGGGCAACAACACGCCGGAGTTCTATATGTTCCGCAACATACTCTGGCCCGTGGAAAACCAGCAGACCTTTTACGACACTCTCAAGAAGAACGTCAAGGGTGACGTGGAGCTCCTGAGCCCTTATCACTTCTTCCTGCTGATGAAATACCAGATACAGAGGACCAACTCCGGCGACTCGGCCACCGACAACCTGTTTGACTACAGAAACATCACCATCACCGGCAACAGCCCCGTCAACGGCATATCCAACATCAACGACATGTTCGGAGCCTACGACAGCGTGGTGGAAGCGGGAGTGACCATCTTTGCAGACGGCCCCGATGACAACTACGTGGAATGGGAGACCAAGGAAGACGTCACCATCGGCTCCCTGTCGCTGGTGACCCGTCCCGACGGCGACGGAAGAAAGCGGCACACACCCCATTTCACTTTTTACGTCAGAGACGACAAAAAGGCCCCCTGGAGAGAGGTGGTGTCCAAGGATATATCTTTCCCGCCGGAAAAGGAATATCTCATATCTCTGCCCACGCCCCTGACGGCCCGGTATTTCAAGGCTGTTTTTGCGGCAGACCCCGAGGGGACCTCCGGCACCAGAGTCGTGGAGCTCTCGGCAAAATAACCCCGGGACCACAGCCCGGACACACGCATACATGCGAGAGGGAGACAGGCTCTCCCTCTTTTTTTTCGGCCGCCCGGGGCGGCTGCCCCAAGCGTCCGGAAAGGCCCGGCAGGTCCCCTGCCCGCTTTACCCGCCCGGACCGATAATGATATAATATATATAGGAATAACCTGCGAGGACACAACATGGAACGACATATACTCTACACAGACGACATAGATACGGCCTGTCTCATGGACAGGACTATAGCCATACTGGGCTACGGCAATCAGGGGCGTTCTCACGCTCTGAATCTGAGAGACTCCGGCTTTCGGGTCACAGTCGCCAACCACAGCGACACTCCCAACGGACGAAAGGCCCGGGAGGACGGCTTTGAACCAATGCCCATTCCGGCAGCGGTACAGCAGGCCGACGTGATCATGCTCACCCTGCCCGACGAGACCATGGCGGACATATACGCGGCCGAGATCGCGCCATGGCTGAAGAAAGGCCAGGGGATCATGTTCTGCCACGGCTTCAACATACACTTCAAAAAGATCGTGCCCCCGGCCGACACCGACGTGTTTATGGTGGCCCCCAAGGGCGCGGGCTACAAGGTGCGGGCGGCCTACGAAAAGGGCGGAGGCGTGGCTGCGCTGTATGCCGTGTATCAGGACTACACCGGCTCCGCCGGCGACCTGGCCAGGGCCTATGCCAAAGGGCTGGGTTGCGGACACAGCGGCATCATGGAGAGCTCCTTTGAAGAAGAATGCGTCTGCGACCTGTTCGGCGAACAGACCGTGCTCTGCGGCGGGATGACAGCCCTTATCGAAGCGGGCTTCAACACTCTTGTAGCAGCCGGCTACAGGCCGGAGGTAGCCTATTTTGAGTGCTGCCACGAAGTCAAGATCATCATGGACCTCATATACCAAAAGGGCATCTCCGCCATGAACAAGGGCATCAGCAACACCGCCGAATACGGCGGCTACACGGTGGGGAAAAAGATCATCGACGACCACGTTCTATGCGCCATGAAGGAAGCCCTGGAGGACATCCGGTCCGGAGCCTTTGCCGACCGGTTCCTGGCCGACATCAAACAAAAGGACAATCTTCTCACCGAGACCAGAAAAGCCAACGATGAGGCTCTCATCGAAAAGACCGGCGCTTTTCTGCGGGAAAAAATGAACCTGGGAAAGGATTAGGGGTACTTGTATTATTTCGTAGATTATCACTGTCACACCCTGACCTCCGGAGACAACAGTCAGACCATGGAGGAGCTGGTGAGCTCCGCCGCGGAACGGGGCGTGCGGGAGCTATGCATCACAGAGCATTTCAACTTTATGCCGGGCACCTACTGCTTCGGCAGATTTTCCTACAGAGACCATGACGACCGGCGGCGCCGGCTGGCCTCTCTCTTTCCGGACGTCCGGATACTGCTGGGACTGGAGATGGACTATATGCCGGAATTCATGCCTCTTATCAGGCAGATAGGCAGGGATATGCCTCTGGATTACTACATAGGCTCCTGCCACATGAGCAACGGCAAGCACGTCTTCAGCGACGACTTTTTTGCAGGCAGGTCCGGGGAGGAGGCCTACAACGAATATTTTCAGACCGTGTCCGGCTGCGTCAGGCAAAAGACCTTTGACACCATCGCTCACTTTGACTGGGTCAAGAGAAAGGGCTGTGAGCACTGGGGCCCCTTTGACATGGCTCCCTACAGAGACGTCATAGCCGATATACTGTCGGATATGATAGCTCTGGACATGACCATGGAGGTCAGCGAAGCCGGCCTGAGGCATCCCGCCGGAGAGACCTACCCCTCCTATGACATACTGAGACTTTACAGAGACCTGGGCGGCGAAAACATCACCTACGCCTCCGACAGCCACAGCCCTCAGCAGACCTCGGCCCACAACGGGGAGGTGTATGGGGCGCTGGAGCAAATGGGCTTCAGATGGATCACCACCTTCAGCGGGCGCCAAAAGACCAGGCGCCCCATCACGGTGTGACGGGCAGCGATATGAAAAAGACCCCCGTCGTGTTTTTGGTGATCACCGTCATCACCTGCCTGTTTTTGGTATGCATGGTGTTTATTTCCGGCAGCAGCCTGATGAGCAGAAGGGCATCAGACAGCAGCGCCGGCGGCTTTTTCGCCCCCTTTCCCGTCATAGACGAGCGGCCTCCGCAGGCGCCTATCAGCATCCCGCCTCAGTGCGAGCCTTATCTGGCAGACACCAATATATACAGCGCCTTCATCACCGAGAAGTCCTACACCACCTTCATCGAAAAAAAGCTGATATACGATCCCTTTGACAAAAAGCACATCCTCTATATCAGGCCGGGCGACGACGACAGGACCGAGCCGGCTCCGGACAGCCGGCCCGTCTGCGACACTCCCATGCAGGAAAAGACCCGCCTGCTGGAATACGACCTGCCCTCCGAGTCTCCCTATCCCGGCTCCATGCCCGAAAGACGGAGGTTCTGCAGGCTGCTGTCGCCCGAGGGAGCAGTCCTCTACGAAACCTGCGGCCGGACACCCGCAGTCATCCGGGACATACGGCGTTTTTCCCGGGACACCTGGCTCATCCTCACAGACACGGCGCCCAACGCCATTTACGTCAATACCCGCAGCCGGGTCACGGTGGCCTACACCGCATTGCCCATAGCCGGGAAAGCGCCGGACGTCAGATACCTGAGGGCCGAAAAGGCTTCCATCCTGGACGAAAACACCCTCTCCTTCGTCTGCCCCGGCAATGCCAGGCTGAAAATGCAGATCAGGCTCACCCCGGACGACGTACGCAAGAACCTGGCGGACAAGCATGATATGGGACGGCAGATCACAGAGTGGAACGGCAAGGAGCCGGACTCTGTGGACATGTTTCCCCACCGCCGGGGCAGGATCAGCGTCAAGGACGCTCTCGGCTGGAAGTGCGCGACCAACAGCAAGCTCCTTGAATTTTTGTCCCACATCCCCCGGCAGTGACCCGGGGCTCTCTCACAAGCCCTGTTTTCCCAAAAAAAGACCGGACGACGGACAAAAGAGACCTTCCGGCTCGGGCTCTCTTGTAATTTCCGATACTCTTTGTATTTTTGGACTTTTTTAAAAAAACGCATAAAATAATGTATTACCCCTGCTGCGGGGTGTATAATGAAACTGTAGATCATTATTTTCACAAGGAGAACACCATGAAAAAAGGTTTTACCCTCATCGAGCTTTTGGTGGTCATCGCCATCATAGCCATCCTGGCCGCTATCCTCTTCCCCGTATTTGCCCAGGCGAGAGAAAAGGCCAGACAGACCCAGTGCCTTTCCAACGCCAAGCAGATAGGCACAGCCTTTACCATGTATGCCACCGACTGGGAGGACTGCCTGCCCCAGTATGACGAGGCCTACGCCATCAGCCAGGGCATCTGGAACTCCAACGGCGCCGAGGTCTATGCGTGCACCCACGGCTTCCACTCCAACTACAACAGGACCAACCATGAAGACTACATCAAGAATGCGTCCTTTGTAGGCCAGCTGGCCCCCTACGTCAAGAACGGCAAGCTCTTCACCTGCCCCAGCCAGACCAACACCTCCACCTATGACAACTGGCAGACCGGCAAGGTGTATTGCGGCTACTTCTACAGGAGGATCTGCTACATCGGCGGTATGTCTCTGGCCAACCAGCAGACCTATCTGGGCACCTACGTGGAAGGCCCCATGATCGTCTCCGCCCTGCCCAAGCCCGCAGGTCTGGTGATCCTGGGTGAATATGCCCCCAACCACAACTTGAAGAAGAACGGCAACATAGCCGAAGGACAGTGCAAGCTCAACGCCGTATTTGCCGACGGACATGCCAACACCATCGCCCTGAACCAGTCCCGCTGGTATTTCGGCGCCTCCCTGGCCGTATATCCCTATTGGGGTTGGGACTGGGATTGGCCCGCAGACGGCAACAAGCACTATGACTATGCCAGAAGACTGGACAAGTGCTACGACATAGATTAATGCTTTTTTTCCACGGCCCCTCGGGGCCGTTTTTTTTGGCAGGCCGCGCCTTTTTCCCGTTTTTTTTGCCTCTCCCCAAGGAGACTTTCCGGGGGCGGCAGACCTTTTTTTGGGCAGGGGGTTTGACAAACCAAAACTGATGTGCTACAATAATAATGCTGTGGAAAACCCGCGTTTTTTCCAAATCCTTTCGGAAAAAGCATAAGCGCTTCACAGTAAAGGAGGCTTGTTTTGCTGAAACGAAGACCTCGTATTTCAAAGCCCCTGACAGCGATCCTGTTGTCTGTATTGCTGCTGGGTGTCATTGCAATGCGGGATAGTATCGTAGAGGCCGAGACGCCAACAACCAAAAAGATCACCATAATCTACAATGGTGAAAAGCTTAACGCTTCTACGACGATGGAAACCGTAGGAGAGGCCTTGATGGAGACGGGCATCACCGTTGACTCCAATGACAGGGTAAGCGTCGGGCTTACCATGCCGGTGAGATCAGGTATGATCGTTTACGTCAACCGGGTCGAGGTGGAAGAAGTCACCGAGACAGTCACCGTTCCTTTTGAGACCTTGAGGACCTTTTCCAGAGAACAGAAGCATGGGACCATTACCACGCTGCAGGAAGGACAAAACGGCGAAAAAAAGGTTACCTACAAGATAACCCGGGTCGGCTCCAGGGAGATATCCAGAGTAGCCGACAACACCGAGATAGTCAAAGAAGCTGTCCCTTGTATCATTTCCATTGGCTCCAAGGGTGAGTACACCACCTCGAGGGGCACCAGCTACCGGACCAAGAAGGTGCTGACCATGAAGGCCACTGCCTACGACGCTCAGACCTTCAAGGGAAGGAAGACCTCCACGGGAAGAAAGGCCGTGTATTCCATGGCCGCAGTTGACCCCAAGGTCATCCCCCTGGGCACCAGGCTCTACATCGAAGGCTACGGCTACGCCATAGCCGGAGACACCGGGGGAGCCATCAAGGGCAACAGGATCGACCTGTGCTTTGAGACGAGAGCGGCAGCTATCAAATTCGGCAGACGCACGGTGAAGGTTCACGTGCTTTCGAAAGTGTAAAGTATGGCGGGTACGACCCGCCTTTTTTTGTGACAAAAACCGGGGCGGATCCCAGTGGGATCCGCCCCGTTACATATATGGGTATTCAGGGTCTGCACACCCCGCAGGGGGTGTAGCCTGCCGCCTCCGCAGCGGCCCGCGAATAAATGGCTATCTTGTTCCTGGGGTTCATGGTCATGACTCCGTCGCAGTCCGGACGGTGGTATTTCAGTGAGGACATATTGCCTATGAAGAACTCGGCTGCGGGAGCCTGGGCGGGCTGGGCCGGAGCGGCCGCCAGCCAATTGACTCCGTTGGCATAATTGATGCCCACTCCGGGCTGGACGTTGTAGCAGAACACGTTGAAGCAGATACCCTTGCCCTTGTCTTCCACGGAGTAGCCCTCCATCAGCACGCCCGAGCACACCAGATTGTTGCCCGCAAACATGGGGGTCACTCTGTACATGACGTGGTTGGAGGTCTTTTTGATATAGTCGCAGACCTTGTTCTCAAAGGGGAGCATGCCCTCTGTGTTCATATATCTGGTGCCTGTGATCAGGTTGCGCTTGTTGGCGTTCTCCCCCGCCAGACAAAAGGCGATCAGATGACACCGGTTGTAGAGATACTCTCCGTCTATAAAATCATATTTGGAGATCTGCCACCCGGTGGGCTTTATCATGCCTATGTTCTCCCGGGGCTTGTCGGGCATCAGCTCCTTGCCCAGGCAGGCGTAGGCGGCCTGACATCTGCCCAGCCTGTCCAGAGGCCTGTAGTGCTCGTAGGCCTTGTCCGTGATCTCCTTCTCGGTAAAATAGGGCACGTTGTCGTTGATCTCTGCCCAGGGCTGACCGGAGTATTCGGGTATCTTGTCCTGCTTCTGACTGTTTTCCGCAGCCCACAGCCCTGAAAACAGCAGGGCCAGTATGCCGAACACAGCAAGTAGAGTCTTTTGGTCGGGTCTCTTCATCACAGCCTCCTTTGATATATCATATTTATTATAGCACACCCGCAGTCAAAAGGCTACTCGACAAAGAGCTCCGGGGTATGATAGAATAAAAGGGAGAGGTAGTCAAATGAACGAACACACCATAAAGGTATTGGAGCTGGCAAAGATCCTGAAGATGACGGAGGAGCGGGCCGCCACGGAAACCGGCGCCCGGAGAGTCCGGGAGCTGGCTCCCGACAGCGATCTCGGCATTTTGCGGCACAGGCTGGAGCAGGTCCGCGAGCTGAGAGGCGTCATCTCGTCCGACGGCAGGATCCCCTTCCGCCAGATCTATGACGTCAGCGGTCCTCTTTCCACTGCGGCTCTGGGCTCCTGCATGAGCATCCCCGACATACTGAGGACCGGGGTCACCCTCAAGTCTGTGACCGGCCTGCGCCAGTTCCTGGCCCAGCGCAGGGACAGCTGCCCCGTGTGCTGCCGCCTGATCGAATACGAGAACTTTGACTCCCTCACAGAGCTGCTGGACCGGTCGGTGGCCCCGGACGGCACCATACCCGACTCCGCCAGCGCCACTCTGGCAGCCCTGAGAAACGAAACGAGGAGCCTGGACGGCCGCATCAAGGAAAAGATAGGCTCCTTTGTCCAGTCTCCCAAATACAAGGCCTACCTGCAGGAGCCTATAGTCACCACCAGATCCGACCGCTACTGCATACCGGTGAAGGCCGAATACAGGTCCTCCGTGCCCGGCATAGTGCACGATTCCTCCGGCTCCGGCTCCACCCTCTATATAGAGCCCGGAGTCATAGTGGACCTGGGCAACAGGCTCCGGGACACTCAGGCCAGAGAACGGGAGGAGATACAAAACATACTCTATGCCGTATCCGCCCGGCTGGGCGAAAAAGCGGACGCCATCAATTTTGCCGTGGACTGCGCCTCCGAGCTGGACATGATATACGCCAAGGCTCTGCTGGCAGCCGACTACGACTGCACGGAGCCGAAGCTCAACGAGAGAGGCAAGATCAACATCAGGCAGGCCAGGCACCTGCTGCTGCCCCGGGAGTCGGCAGTGCCCATCGACGTCACCCTGGGAGGCAGATACAACTGCCTGCTCATCACCGGTCCCAACACGGGCGGCAAGACCGTCACCCTGAAGACCGTAGGCTCCCTGGTGCTCATGGCCATGTGCGGCATGTTCATCCCCGCGGCGGAAAACAGCGAGGTATCCGTGTTCACAGACATATTTGCCGACATAGGCGACGAACAGTCCATAGAGCAGTCCCTCTCCACCTTTTCCGGGCACATGAAAAACATAGTGGAGATCACCGCCAAAGCCACCGGCAGGTCTCTGGTGCTGCTGGACGAGCTGGGCGCCGGCACGGACCCGGTGGAGGGAGCGGCTCTGGCCCAGAGCATCATAGTATCCCTGCTGGCCAAAAAGGCCCGTATCATCGCCACCAGCCACTACGGGGAGCTCAAGCAATTCGCCTATTCGGAGGACATGGTGGAGAACGCTTCCGTAGAGTTTGACACCAATACCCTCAGGCCCACCTACAGGCTGCTGACGGGAGTCCCGGGCTCCTCCAACGCCCTTTTGATAGCGTCCAGAATGGGCATCAGCAGCGAGATCATAGACAAGGCCCGGGGATATATCACCCGGGACATGAACGCATCCGACGAGCTGCTGCAGAAGCTGGAGGACACCCACAGGGAAGCCGCAGCCTACAGGCAGGAAGCGGCGGACCGCCTGAAAGAGCTGGAGGAGCTCAGAAAAAAGCAGCTCGCCGAGCTGGACACTCTCAAAAGACGGCAGGCCAACATAGAAGACAAGGTCCGCAAAAGAGCCAACAAGATCATAGCCAAATATTCCGACGAGATAGAGTTCACTCTGGCCCTCCTGAAGGAGACGCCTTCGGAAAACAAGGACCGGCAGGAAGCCCGCAAGGAGATCAACACCCTCATCAGCGACTTCAAAAAGGAGATCAACACCTCCCGGCTCCCCGAGGCCCCGAAGCCGCCGGCGGAAAAGCTGACGGACCCCCAGCCGGGAGACGCCGTCCGGGTGACAAGTCTGGGTCAGGAGGGCTACATCGAGAGCGTGTCCGGCAAAAACGCCGTGGTATCCATCAACAACAAAAAGATCACAGTGGCTCTCTCGGGTCTGGTCCGGTCGAAGGCCAGACAGACTGCGGAGCCCGGATACACCGCCGTGATGAGCTCCCCTGCCGTCAGGCCGGAGATCAATCTCATAGGCATGAGAGCGGAGGAAGCTCTGCTGCAGCTGGAAAAATATCTGGACAAGGCCATGCTGAGCAATCTGGACAGGCTGAGGATAGTCCACGGCAAGGGCACCGGCGCCCTGAGGCAGGCGGTGTGCAGCTATCTCAAAAACCACAGCTCCGTCGTCTCCTTTGCCCCCGGGGATCCCGAGGAAGGGGGAGACGGCGTGACTATAGCCAAAATAAAGTAATACACAAAGGAGCTATATGATGTATTCCATAGGTCTTGATTACGGCACTCTGTCAGTCAGGTGCCTCATTGCAGACGTCACCGACGGACGGGAGATCGCTCAGGCTGTGTGGGAGTATTCCGACGGAGTCATAGACGACTATCTGCCCACCACCGGCGAAAAGCTACCCCCGGACTTTGCCCTGCAAAACCCGGCAGACTACATACAAGGCACAGAGACGGTGATACGTGAAGCCATCAGCAAGGCGGGCATAGACAAGGACGAGATCATAGGCATAGGCATAGACTTTACCTCCTGCACCGTGGTCCCCGTGGACGACGAAGGAACGCCCCTGTGCCTGTCCGACAAATGGAGCCGGGAGCCTCACGCCTGGGTCAAGCTGTGGAAGCATCACGCAGCCACTCCCGAGGCGGAGGATATGACGGAGCTGGCCGCCCGGCGTGGAGAATCCTGGCTGGCCAGATACGGAGGAACGGTGGGCTCCGAATGGATGTTCCCCAAGCTGCTGGAGATACTCCGCAAGGCCCCGGAGGTTTACAGGGCCGCCCGGTTTATGGAAGCGGCGGACTGGATGGTGTTTGAGCTCACGGGAGCCCGGGTCAAAAACGCCTCCGGAGCGGGCTACAAGGCCTGCTGGTCCAAAGAGGAGGGCTTCCCCTCCCCCGACTATTTCAAGGCTCTGGATCCGGAGTTCGAAAACGTGGTCCGGGACAAGCTGGGGAGCCACGTAAACAGCATAGGCGAAAAAGCGGGTGGCCTGAATGAGAAGTGGGCCCGGAAGACCGGGCTGAAGGAAGGCACTGCCGTAGCAGTGGGCATCATAGACGCTCACGCTGCCATCCCCGCCCTCACCATCACGGGGCCGGGCACCATGGGAGCCATCATGGGCACTTCCGGCAATTATCTGACTCTGGGAGACAAGCCGGTCCTGGTGGAAGGCATATGCGGCTACACCACCGACGGCATCGAGCCCGGCTTCATCGGCTTTGAAGCGGGTCAGACCTGCGTGGGAGACATGCTGGCCTGGCTGGTGGACAACTGTGTGCCCGCCTCCTATGAAAAGGAGGCCCGGGAAAAGGGAGTCTCCGTGCACCAGCTGCTGACGGAAAAAGCCGCCGCCATCAAGCCGGGCGGCACGGGCCTCATAGTATTGGACTGGTGGAACGGCAACAGGAACATCCTGGTGGATTATGACCTCTCCGGCGCCGTGGTGGGCTACACTCTGGCCACCAGGCCCGAAGAGCTGTACAGGGCCTTTATAGAAGGGATAGCCTTCGGCTGCCGGGTCATCATGGAGCAGATAGACAAATCGGGCGTCAGGATAGACTCCATCATAGCCTGCGGCGGCATCGCCGAAAAGAACCCGGTCTTTATGCAGATATTCGCGGACATCACCGGCAGAGAATGGAAGCTGGGGGCCTCGCCCCAGTCCTGCGCTATGGGCTCCGCCATGTGGGGCGCCGTGGCTGCAGGCAAAGCGGCGGGAGGATATGACAACGTGCAGGAGGCTGCTCTCCGCATGGCTCACACCAGGAACAAGAGCTACAAGCCCATCGCCGACCACACCCGCATATACGACGAGCTCTACAGGGAATACATGACCCTCCACGATTATTTTGGCAGAGGGGGCAACAACGTGATGAAGCGCCTGAGACAGATGAAATACGGCAGATAAAAAAAAGCCTTCTGCGATATGCAGAAGGCTGTATTTTTATATCTTTTCCTTGATCTTGGTAGCCTTGCCCACTCTGTTGCGCAGATAATACAGCTTGGCCCGGCGCACCAGACCGCGCTTGACTACCTCGATGGACGCTATTCTGGGAGAATGGGTCATAAAGGTCCTCTCCACGCCGATGTTGTTGGCGCCTATCTTGCGGACAGTAAAGGCTGCGTTGATGGTCCCCTTCTTCATGGCTATGACTACGCCTTCGAATATCTGGATCCTTTCCTTGCTGCCTTCTACTACGCGGCAATGGACCTTGACGGTATCGCCGGGACCGAAGTCGGGGATATCGATCCTCAGCTGCTCTTCGTTTATTTGTTGGATAATCTGATTCATGCTTTTATCCTCCTCACTTTTTCAGTGTTTCAAGTATTTGTTTGTCGGCGTCGCTCAAGGGCGCCCACTCCAATAAATCGGGACGGCGCTGCAGGGTGCGTCTCAGCATTTCCTTCCTGCGCCACGACCGTATTTCTCCGTGATTGCCTCCGAGTAGCACCCGGGGCACCTCCATGCCCATATACTCCGCAGGCTTGGTGTATTGCGGGTATTCCAGCAGCCCTGACGTAAAGGACTCTTCCTCGGACGACTCGTCATCGCCCAGCGCCTCGGGGATGAGCCTGGTAACGGCGTCGATGAGGCACATGGCGCACAGCTCGCCGCCTGTCAGAACAAAGTCCCCCAGGCTGACCTCTTCCATAGGGAAGTGGTCGATGATCCGCTGGTCCACGCCTTCGTATCTGCCGCAGAGAATGACCACATGGTCCTCAAAGCTCAGATCCTCGGCGTATTCCTGATCCAGCCGTCTGCCTGCAGGCGAGGTGTAGATCAGCCTGGCAGGCTTGCCGCCGCTGTCGCTGAGGCATGCCTCCACAGCGGGGATAGCCACGTCGCTGCGAAGCACCATCCCGGGTCCGCCTCCGTAGGGAGTGTCGTCCACGTGCCTGTAACGGTCGTGAGCGTAGTCCCGCAGGTCGCGGGCGCAGATGGTGATGATGCCTTTTTCCGCTGCGCGGCCCACTATACCCAGGGAGGTATAGTGCCGGATCATTTCCGGAAAACAGCTCAATACGTCAAAGCGCATCGGGCAAAAGACCCTTCATGGGATATATGGTCACGATCCTTTTTTCTCTGTCGATATCCAGCACGCATTCGGGTATCTTGGGGATGAGCAGCTTGCCGTCTATGACATAGACGTCATTGGCTCCTCCCTGAAGGACCTCGGTGATCTCCCCCAGCTGCCTGCCGTCGGTAGTGACTACCTGCATGCCTATGAGCCGAAAGACGTATTCTTCGCCGTCTTCGAGCTCCATGAGCTCGTCCTCGGTCACAAAGGCGTAGCAGCCGGCCAGCGCTTCGGAGGCATTTCTGTCCTCCACCCCTTCGAGATGCAGGGTAATGGTGGGGCCGGCGGCGGAAGAACGAACGATCCTGTAGCTGGCGGTCGCGCTGTCGTCGAGCCTGATCCTGATGGTGTTCCCCGCGTCAAACCTGCCGGGAAAATCGGTCATCACGCCCATCTTGATGTCGCCCTTTATGCCAAAGGGCTTCAGCACGCGGCCTATAGCTATCTCGTCGTCTCTGAGCATGGCAAACAGCTTAGCCGGATACTATCTTCACAAAAACGTTTTCTTTTTGCTTGACAGCAGCCGCCTTGACTATGGCTCTGATAGAATCGGCGATTCTGCCGCCTTTTCCTATCACCTTGCCCAGATCCCTGTCGTCCACCGAGACGTAATACACGGTCTCGTTGTTCTCAAAAACGTCCTTTATTTCCACCTGCTCGGGATATTCCACGAGACTGGTGACAATATATCTGATGAGTTCTTTCATGGGATAGTCCTAATAAAGTCCTTTCTTTGTGAGAAGAATGCGGACCACGTCGGATGCCTGGGCGCCGACGCCTATCCAATACTTAGCTCTGTCTTCATCGACTTCGATCCTGGCCGGAGAGTAAGTCGGATCATAGGTACCGATAGTCTCGATGAATTTGCCGTTACGCGCGCGACGCTGGTCGGCGATAACGATCCTGTAGAAGGGCTTGTGATTGGTGCCCATTCTCTTAAGTCTGATTCTTACCAAGTTTGATGTCCTCCTGTCTTAGTAATTATATCTACAATAGACCGGCTAAACGGGACGGTCTTTGGGATATGCCTGGGTCAAAACGGCATTCTGCGCCGCTTGCCGTTGTCCGGCTTGGTCGCTATCTTGCGGACCATCTTTTTCATTTCCGTGAACTGATGTATCAGGGTGTTCACGTCCTGGACTGTGGCCCCGGAGCCGGCCGCTATCCTGCGGCGGCGGCTGCCGTTGAGTATATCCGGGTCTCTGCGCTCTTCCTGGGTCATGGAGCAGATGATGGCTTCCACCCGCTTGAGGCGCCGGGGATCTATCTCCACGTCCTTCAGCTGCTGCCCGATACCGGGTATCATTGCCAGCAGGTTTTCCAGAGGCCCCATTTTCTGTATCTTTCTCAGCTGCTCCAGAAAATCATTCAGGTCAAAGGTGTTCTTCCTGATCTTCTGCTCCAGCTTTTTGGCCTGCTCTTCGTCAAAGGCTTCCTGGGTCTGCTCGATAAAGGTGAGCACGTCGCCGTGGCCTATGATCCTGGAGGCCATCCTGTCCGGGTGGAACTTCTCCAGCCCGTCCATCTTCTCGGAGGTCCCCACCAGCTTGATGGGCTTGCCCGTGACGGCCTTGATGGATATGGCTGCGCCGCCTCTGGCGTCGCCGTCCAGCTTGGTCAGCACCACGCCGTCTATATTGAGGGCTTCGTTGAAGCTCTGAGCTACGTTCACAGCATCCTGTCCCGTCATGGCGTCCACCACCAGCAGGACCTCGTTGATATTGACGGCAGCCCGTATGTTCCGCAGCTCGTCCATCATGGGCTCGTCTATATGGAGACGGCCGGCCACGTCAAGAATGACTGTGTCCAGCATGTCCATCCTGGCCCTGTGGAGCGAATCGCGGCACACCTTCACCGCATCCTTGCATTCGGGGATGTCAAATACGGGGATGTCCACCTGTCTGCCCAATACCTTCAGCTGCTGGGCTGCGGCGGGTCTGTACACGTCGGCCGCCACCATCAGAGGCTTTTTGCCCTCCTTGCGCAGCATACAGGCCAGCTTGGCGCAGGTAGTGGTCTTGCCGGCTCCCTGCAGACCGCACATCATGATCACGGTGGGCGGATTGGGGGACATATTGATCCTGGACACAGAGCCGCCCAGAATGCCCGTCAGCTCGTCATAGACGATCTTTATCACCTGCTGGGCAGGATTGAGACCCGTCAGTATTTCAGAGCCCACAGCCTTTTCCCTGACGCTTGCTATAAAGTCCTTGACCACCTTATAGTTCACGTCGGCTTCCAGCAGGGATATGCGTATCTCCCGCAAGGCTTGATTTACGTCGTCCTCGGTGAGAGATCCGCGATTCCTGAGCTTGTAAAAGGCATTTTGTAATTTTTCGGCAAGGCCTTCAAACATCATATTCTCCGGTATTGATAGTCACTATAATATTATATAACAAACAGGGCGCAAAAGTCAAGCCGCGCCCTCGGGGGACGCGGCTTGTCTTTTGCGCTTGCGCAGGCTATGCCTCGCTGAAGGAGTCCTTCCCCAGACCGCACAGAGGGCATACCCAGTCCTCAGGCAGGTCTTCGAAGGCCGTTCCGGGCTCTATGCCGTTGTCGGGATCGCCGACCTCGGGGTCATACTCATAGCCGCAGGCGTCGCATACGAATTTGGTCATCGCTTTTCTCCTTTCTTGATATTTATTCAGCATCAGCAGTCTTGACGGAACTCTGTGATCTCTCTTTCGGGCTCTCTGTCCCGCAGGTCATATATTTCCCCGGATCCCGCAAAGGTGATCTTGTATCGCCGGTCTCACGCAAACAGATTGCGCATCAATTCCTCAAAGTTGCCCCGGCTGCCGCCGCACAGGGGACAGTGGTCGGGCACCTTTTTGTAGTCGTCCACGTAGCCGCATCTGACGCATCTCCACAGCACCGGGCTGTTCTTTTTGAACAGGGTGCCGGTGGCCAGCATGTTTTCCAGCACGTCAAAGCGCTTCTGGTGATACAGCTCCGCCGCCCCCAGAGAGTCCAGGGCGTCCGCAATGTCCGTCAGCCCTTCCTGACGGGCCACCTTGCTGAAATTGGCATATTCCACGCAGTGCTTGTATTTCTCTTCCCTCAGGGCGGCGTTCAGGTTGGCCCGGGTATCGCTTACTCCGGAAGGCATGGCGCAGCTCAGACTGATCTCTCCGGACTTGTCGCAGCCTGCCAGACGATACAGCACCTCTGTATGCACCCTCTCCTGGGCCGCCGTCTCCCGGAACACGTCGGCTATGCGCCACAAGCCCTCCTCCGCCGCTTTGTCGGCATAGAGGGAATAGAGATTGGCGGATATGGACTCGCCGGCAATGGCCGTGAGCAGGTTCCGATAGGTCTGTGTGTTACAAAGCTCCATACTGCCTCCTTGGTGTTGCATATAATATACGAGAGCCGGGGCGAAAAGGTTGCGGAGGCGGGGTCATTCCGCCCTTTTTTCTATCCGGTTTTTGCCCCAGGCCAGAGGGAAGAGAGCCAATCCGCTGACGGTCAGCAACCCGGCGGACACTGCAAACAGATATTTGATATGCACGCCGTGTTTCTCCGCCATGTTCAGCAGGAACACAGCCACGAAGACCCCCACCAGGCACCTGAGGCCGCCGGCAAAGGCGTGGATCGCCTGATACTCAGCTTCCTTGCCCTTCTCGCTGATCTCCAGCTTCACGTTGAAAAAGCCTATCTCGTTGCAGGAGATGATGAATCCGTAGGCTCCCTGAGCCAGGATCACGTATATCCAGCTGTCGGCGACAAAATATAACAGGGGCCACAAAAGGGCCGCGAATATGTGCAGGACAAAGGCCCTGGAGGCGGAGGCCCTGTCTATATATCTCCCCCACACGTAAAAGCCCAGGGTCCACATGACGAACTGGACTATGGCCACCACTGACATATTGGCTTTGGTAACGTGCAGGACGTCCACCTGCATGATGGGGGTGACTATGTTCAGTATCTGTGTGGAAAAGCTGTAGAAGGGCATCACCAGTATGAGCCTCAGGTTCCGGGGGCTTGATTTGAGAGTCATGAAGGCTCCCTTCAGGTGCTTCAGCATGTTCGGCGCTGCCTGCGCCGCGGCGGAGTCTTCGGTCTTCATCCTGAGGAACAGGGCGGCGGCTCCCGCGGTCATGAGCCCCGCTATCACGAAGCTCACCCGCCAGAAATCCGGCCTTTTCATAAAGAGGCCGCTGATACCGGACCCGGCTATGGTGCTCAGGGCTCCGGCGATACGGACGCAGCCCATGAGCCTGCCCCTGTATTCTATGGGATATATCTTCTGGATGAGCAGGGAATACTGGGGCGAAAAGGTGGATATCATGAGATTCATGAGGAACACTGTCCCGCAGTAGGTCATGCCGGCCTGACTGGCGGCGGCCACCACTATGAGCAGGCGGGCCAGGATGTTGGACCAGGCGTACCAGTACTTTTCCCTGCCGCTTTTCACAAAGCCGCCGGAAAAGAGGGCTATCATGCTGCCCGTGTAGCCCCCCGAGGTCAAAAGCCCCAGCAGGAACCCGTTGGCCACGAATTCGTCTCTGGCCAGCATGGCGTAATAGGGCGTAAAAAAGCCCAGTCCTATACCGGTCAGGATAGTAGCCAGGATGTCCACCTGAAAATTGTGGCGGACCTCCCGGGGCACGCTGTGGGCCCATACAGATATGAATTTTCTCTTGATATACGATAGCATACACACAATAAGGGCTGCAGCCTGAGCCGCAGCCCTCTTTGAGGCGACAGTTTATTTGGAGCTGAGGCTCTTCAGCTGTGTCACGGTCTCCATAGCGGCGTTCATCCCCATGGACAAGCCGCTGGTCTCGTCGGCAATGTTTACCGTGAGAGCGCACTTCATGGCTTCGTCCTGAAGGACGCCCTTGGTAAGGTTGATGTCAGTGACGGCCTTTTCCACAGTGATACGGGCAGTGCCGTTCATACCGGCCATCAGATCTCCCTGCATCACGGAGGAAGAGCTTCCGAAGAGTCTGACGGCTTCTTCGAGACTCACGTCTATGGTCCCGGAGCAGACTACCTTGGCTACCCGGTCGCCGTTGATCTCGGCCACCGTTTCCAGTACGTAGAGCAGGTCGCAGGTAAAGGGGTTCTTGTCACTCTTTACACAGGTGAACTTCCAGCCCTCGCCCACCTTCACGGGCTTTTCGGGATAGCCGCTCTGGTTCAGGATCTGGCTCAGAGTGGCGCCTGCCAGCTGATTCTTCTCTTTGGTAAAATCGGTCTTCTTGCCGTCTACCTCCATCTCGATCAGCTTTACGGTCTTGCCTCTGGGGCTCTCCAGGCTCTTGATATAGGACCTGAAGGGCTGGGTGCCCTCGCCCGCCGACATGACGGAAGAGGTGCACACGGTGCCGAAGCCGGACTTGTCCTTGGCCACGCAGGTCTGCTTTATCTGGCCGGTCATTTTGACGGCCTGCTGGGGCATGGGCATGCTCATGCCGTTGATGGTAATGTCTCCCACCAGGAGAGAAGTCTCGGTGTCGTATTCCGCGGTCTGTCCCACATTAAAGATCAGCTTCAGGTCCGCCTCCTGAGGCGCATCCTGAGCCAGGAGGCAGCAGGAGGCCAGGCAGACGAGAAGGACTGCTGTTAGTTTTTTCATAGTAGTTTACCTTGCTTTGGTTATTCAACTCTGGCTGACGAAAGATTTTTCCTGATCGGCTTCCAGATAGGCGTTGATGGTCATACCGTTGGAAGGATCGGTGATGGTCATATTCACCACGGAATCCAGCTCCAGCTTTCTCACTACGCCCTTGGTGACCGAAAAGACCACGTCTATGTCGGTGAAGTTGATCTGGGCAGTCCCGGTGTAGCGCTTGGAGATGAGATCGGCAGGGATGACCTTCCGGAAGAAGCGGACTGCGCTGACCACGTCCACCACAGCGTTTGCCTGGCCGTGGATATAAGCAAGGATCTCGCCGTCGCGCTCCTTGACCTGGGTGATGGCGAACTCGGACTTGATGTAGCCGTTGTTGTCCAGCTGGATGGTCTCGGGATACCACTTCTCACCGATCTGGACCTCGTCCTTGGGCAGCACGAGAATGGCGGATGCCATATCCAGATAGCTGACGAACACGGGATACTTGCTCTTGTTGGTGCCGTCATAGTCCTTGACGGTCCCTTGGATGCTGGTCTGGACCACGCTCTTGTATTCGTTGCGGGGGGAGAATATGGCCACCTGATAATCGCCGGAGGTCTTCAGCGGCTGGTGTCTGTCATTGATCTCCACCTTCTTGAATTCCACGAAGCTCTTGAGCTTGGCGTTGCCGTACTTGTCCACAGAGAGAGGCTTTTCGTAGATCAGGGATTCGGCCTCCAGCTCGTAGGGCTGGTCCAGCAGGCTCCGGTTGTAAGCGGTGGCAGACTTCAGCTTGAAATCGTCCTCCGCCTTGTAGGTATAGCGGACGCCGGACTTGAGGTCCATCTTCAGCTTGTAGCCGTCGGCAGCGAAGCAGGCGGCGGCAGCCAGCATGACCATAAGAGTAAATGCTATAACTTTCAACTTCATAATGAGATTCCTCCGTAATATATTACATTTTATTGTATCACAAGTATTTGCTGCAAGTCAACAGGATTTCGTCAATATTTTTATTTTTGCAGGGCATTTATCGCAGCCTCCAGCTCCTGCAGCTCCCTGCCATAGCCGGCCCAGTCGCCCTTTTGCTGGGCGGATTTGGCTTTGGAGAGAGCCTCGGCGGCCTTTTTGATGAGAGAATCCCTGTCCTCCTTTACGGCGGCAGGCTTGAGGGCGGCGGGCTTCGGCGCGGGACCTGAGCTCTCTATCTCACCTCCCACCAGCTTTGACAGAGCGCCGCTCAAGCTCTCGTCCATGATGATCCGGTCGCCCAGAGCCACGATGACTCTCTTCAGCTCCGGTATCTTGGTGTTGTTGGACTCCAGATAGAGGGGCAGCACGTAGAGCACGGAATTCTCCACGGGAATGACCAGCAGATTGCCGGCGTTGACGTTGGAGCCCTGCTGGCTCCACAGGGTGATCTGGGGCGATATCACGTCGTCCTGCTTGATCTTGGCGGCTATCTGCTCCGGGCCGTACACGTTCTTGTCCTTTGGGAAGTTGTAGAGGAGGATACTGCCGTAGCTGTCCCCGTCGCATTCGGCGCCGATCCAGGCGCACATATTCTTTCTCCCGGCCCGGGTAAAGGTGGTCATCAGGATAAACTCCTCCGAGGTGCTCTCGGGGAACTTCATGATGGTGTAATAGGGCGCCTGCTTGTAATCGCCTTCCGTGTTGCCGCTGATCTCCGCCACGTTGGGGATATCCCACAGGTCGCTCTTGTTGTAAAAGATGGTGGGATCCGTCATGTGGTAGGTCTTATAGACGTCGGTCTGGATCTTGAACACGGACTCGGAGTAGCGTATATGGCAGGCCAGCTCCTCCGGCATCTCCGTATAGTCCCGGAAGACGCCGGGGTAGATCTTGCGGTAGCTGCGCATGATGGGGTCGTCCACCGGCTTGTCGATGGTGTAGGCCGTGACCTCGCCGGAATGGGCGTTGACCACTATCTTGAAGGAATTGCGCACATAGTTGATGGTGTCGTATTCCGTCAGCTTGGTCCTTTCGGAATAGGGATAGTATTCGCTGGTGGTAAAGCCGTCCAGCATCCAGAACAGGTCTCCGCCGGCGGTCACCAGATAGGGATCGCTGTCAAACACCATGAAGGGGAACAGGGTCTCTATGCGCTGGGCCACGTTTCTGTGAAACAGTATCTGCGAACGGTTGTTGATATCCGTGTTGAGCAGTATATTGATGTCGCCGAACCTCAGGGCAAAGAGCAGGCGCCTGAACCAGTTGCCTATGAGGACTCCGTCCTTGCCGTCATAATGGTTGGTGACGGTCTCGCTGCCCTTGGGATAGTCGAACTCCTTGCTTTTGGTGTCCACGAATATCTCGTGGTTGGTCTGCTCTCCCACGTATATGCCCATGTTGCCTATGGGCACGTCTATATTTTCCTTGGGAGGGATGTCATACACGAAGAATTTGGGCATGCCCTCTCTGGATATCTCGTTGACCGGGCTCATGACGTAGCCGTAGCCGTGAGTGTATTGCAGACGGGTGTTCACCCAGGTCCGGGAGTTTTCGGGCAGGCGGGACTGGTCCATCTCTCTGGCGGACAGCCACACCTGTCTGTATTTCAGCTTGCCCGTATTTTTGTCCTTGAGCCAGTATCTGTCCACGTCCACGTCGCCGAAGGAGTAGTACTGCTGTATGGTCTGGATCTGGGAATAGGATTCCAGCAGCTGGGCCGAATCCCAGAGACGGATGTTCTCGATGGTGCCCTGATTGGCGCTGACCTGCTCCGCAGACAGCACGTCCTCGGCGGGGAACTCCCTGACCTTGATGTCGTTCAGGGCGTAGGCGTCCCTGGTGGCCTTGATGGCGTAGGCTATGTAGGGCTTTTCCTTTTCCAGCTGGTTGGGCTTGACAAAGAGCACCTGCACTGCGTTGGGTATGAGAGTAGTAAAGAGCAGGTTGCCCGCCACCATGATCCCCAGAGCGTAGAGCACCGGCTTCCAGGTCCGGGAGCCTCTGCCAATGAAGGTGATGACGCAGGCCGCCACGCAGACAGCCAGCATGATCCACAGACAGGGGATGCCCACCTTCACGGCGGTATAGGAGGCGCCGGTGAATATGGAGCTGTCCTTGCTCTTGAACAGCAGCTCATACATGGCGATGATATAGCCGTAGGACCTGAACAGGAAGCCCAGAGCCACCAGAGTCAGCAGATGCTTTTTGGCAAAGGGACGGAACTCCAGATTGCCGTCCAGAAAGCTGATGGCGGACAGGGAATAATAGAACACCGCCGTCAGAATGGCCGAAAAGGCCAGGCTCCCGAAGAGCCAGCCGTAGAGATATTTGACAAAGGGGAAGGTAAAGACGTAAAAGCTGATATCCCTGTGAAACACCGGGTCTGTCTGGCCGAAGGGCGTCGGATGCATAAAGAAGAGAAAGTCATTCCAGTGCACCGTGGCCTGCAGACCTATAACCACGGAGATAATGATGCTCACCACAAAGATAAAGAGGCCCGTAGCCCTTCTCAGGAGCCGCCCTATCTTGCCCAGAGTAGGCATGTCGGCAAAGGCAGAGTCCCGGACGGGAGTGTATTTCTTCGCTATCCAGAGATTCGCGTATATGATCAGGAAAAACACCAGGCCGCTGGCCACTCCCAGCTCTATCTTGGAGGACAGCATCCGGGTAAACACGGACTGATACTCCAGAGACCTGAACCACAGCCAGTCGGTATAAAGGCCTATGAGGGACCCGCCGCACACCAGCAGGATCACCAAAACTATAATAAGGGGTTTGAGGATCTTCATATACACTCCACTGTCATAGTCACTGTTCGGCTCGCAGCCGTATCTATTTTAGCACATTGAACATGTTTTTCAAATATTCGTCGCAGGCCCTGATCTCGGGCATGCCTGCCTTCAGGGCATCGTGAAACTCCTTTTGGTGATTCTCGATCCTCAGGTGCAGCAGCTCGTGAAGCACCACCGATTCTATCACCTGCACGGGAGCCTGGGCCAGAGCGGCGTTGAAGCCCAGGGAACGGCTCTTCAGATTGCACTTGCCCCAGCAACTCACCCACGACCCTACCTTCCAGCCGCCTTCGGCCCGGATGCCCAGGGCCTGCTCCCACCGGGGGACCAGTTCCTCCAGCAGCTCCGACAGGCGGCAGGCATACCAAGAGCAGAAAAAGTCCTTCTTTTCCCGCTGGGACCAGCCGGCCGGACATTTGATATGGATGGTCCCGTCCTCCACGGCGGCCTCCCACACGTAGTCGCTGGGGCTGTAATGCTGAACGTAATTTTTGCCCAGATAGGGCAGAGGCTTGCCCTCGGCAAAGAACTCTCCGCCGGGGCCCAGCTGTTTTTTGAGGGCTGCCGAGTGCTTGTCGAGAAGCCTCTCCAGCTCCTCACGGGAGACTGCAAGGGGCGCAGACATGACCACACACCCGTCCTGCACTCTGATATACACGCACTTGATGGGCTTTCTGATGACCACTGCCGTGAGGCCGGCAGCCGTGACGGTCTCACTCATCCCCGTCCGCCAGATTCAGATAGTATTCCCTGTCATAGGCGGGCAGAGGGCCCTCCGGGAAAAAGCTGTCCTGCTCCGTGTCGTCAAAGAGCAGGCCCTTCCGGGAGCTGCTCTTCACCACCTTCAGGGGCAAAAGGGTCCGGAGATAGTTGTCCGAACGCTGCACCAGACTGGTGCGGCCGTCCATGACCCACAGGGTGATCTTCAGGGACTCGTCGATGGAGTCGTCCTTCAGCCTTCCGTAGAGCACGTTCAGCTCCAGCAGCCTGAAGACGGCCCTGGAATACTTGTCCGACATGCCGAGCCCCACAGTCCTGCGGTATTCCAGGCTCACCAGGTCATAGAGCTCCCGCCGCATATCCTCCGGCTTTTCCGTGTAGAGGTGCAGGGAGGACAGGGCCTCAAAGACCAGCCGCTTGTAATAATACACTGACCTGCGGCTGTTGCGGCTCTTCAGCTTCAGCATGCCGTCAAAGAGCCCCCTTCTCTCAAACACGTAGTTTCTGTAGAGCCTGTAGCAGGTCTCCAGCTTCAGGTCCAGCAGCCTTTTGCAGAGCTCCGCGTCCTCAAAAATGACGTAGGTCAGGTCTATGGGGATACAGGAGCCCCGGAGCCTGCCGGCGTCGGGAACGTCGGAAAAGACCCGGGCTCCTCCGGGCATGGCCACAGGCGCAAATGATGATTCGGACATACCTGCTCACTCTCCCAACAGTTTTTTCACGGTGTCCTTCAGGACGCCGGTCACGGTCTCGGCTACGCCCTCCATGACCTTGTCCGGCACGGACGCGTCCTCTGTCTTCTCCTCGGGCACCCGGCCCAGCTGGGCCTTGGCCAGGGATATATCCTCCAGAGCTTTGTCCTTGTCCCCTGCAGCCAGGCTCCTTTCTGCTCTTTCGAGCAGGGCGCCCGCTTTCATGACGCTGACGTTGTCGGGGGACGCCATGGACTTCTCCAGTCGGCCGATACGGGCGCTCATGTCGGAGAGCTGTCTGCGGTTTTCCATATTCTGGGACACCAGAAACACGCACAATATAAGGCAGGCTACGGATACAAGTTTCATTTTACTTCATAGGTACCGTCCGGCCGGGCGGTGATATCACAGATCTTGCCGTTGAAGCGCACTCCCTTCAGGGTCACGCTCTTCCATTCCTCCGGCACACAGGGCTTGACCGTGTGCCTGATCTCCGGGGTATAGTAGTCCATATCCAGCCCCGCAAAGCCCCACAGGACTGCCGAGGCGCTGTTGGCCGCTCCCGTAAGGAAGCACCAGGTCTTGTAGGTGGCGGACTTCTTTTCGTTGAAATAGTTGAAGGGGCCTCTCATATAGGGCCTGTAGCTATTGCGGAACAGCTCCAGAGCCCCGGCGGCGTCCCCCTTCAGGCGGGCGACTATGACCGAGTGGACCGAGGAAGCCATGGCGGGCCCGTTCTTTTCTGTCTTGCCCATATAAAAATCGCAGGTGGCCTCCGCCTGTTTGTCAAACAGGGCGGCGCCTGCAAAGGCGTCCTTCAGGTCCTGATACTTCCAGGGATACCAGAGCAGCTCCGGATCGGCCTGCTTGATGATGCCCCCCTCATAGTCCCGGTAAATGGTCAGCTTGGAGCCGTCGGACAGGAGCTCCAGCCCCTCCGCCACCTGCTTCCATTCCGCAGGAGCGGGCTTGCCCACCAGCTCCGACGCCATGCCGGCTATATACAGCACGGCCTGAGCGGTGGCGTTGGTATAGGCCGAATCGTCCACCAGCCCGGCGTTTTCGTCGGGAGGACACACGCGCTCTATGTGGTATTTGCCGTCGCCGCCCTTTCGGGCAAAAGCGGCCCAGAAGTTGGCCGAAGTCCGGATGGTCTCATAGCATTCCGCCAGAAAGGCCTTGTCGCCGGTGGCCTTGTAATACTGCCACATGGCAAACACTATATCGCTGGTGATATGCCTTTCGTCCCGGGTGGGCACGTCCCCCGGGGTGACCTCGGAGCCGGAAGCGGCGCTCTCCCAGGCAAAGGCGGCGCAGCCGGGCCTGCCCGTATATTTCTGCCCCAGAGCCAAAGCGGCCGGCAGGGTGTTGATGCGGTAGCGGAGGACCTCCCTGACGTATTCGGGATACTGCCATATCAGAGCGGGCACCATCCACAGCTCCGTGTCCCAGAACACGTGTCCGCCGAAGGCGTCGGAGGACAGGCCCGTGGGCGGGATCCCGAAGTCCTTGCCGCAGCTCTGGAGCAGATAGAACATATTGCTGTGGACTGCCTGCTGGGCTTCCGGGTCGCCCTCTATGACGATATCCCTTTCCCACAGCCGGGCCCAGGCGGCCTTGTGGCTGTCTATTATCTCAGGCACCGAGCCGAAGGGATCCCCTCCGTCGGAGCCGGGCACTCTGATCAGGGCGCTGTAGCAAGCCTTTTCCGTGCGTTTTTTGACCAGCTGCAGACTGCAGGAAAACTCGTCTCCCGCCTCAAAGGGCGCGTTCGTCCACTGGGCCGTGGGCAGATCGACGTCCCCCTTGCCTACCGGGGCCTTGATGGTCAGGGTCCCGTCGGAGGAGGGAGTGATCTCCAGCTCTATGGCGCACATGGCCCGGGCGGGCTCGGTCCTGGGCACGTACACGGCAGATCTGATCTCTGCCTTCATATTCGAGGACTTCCACTCGCCCTCGGTGATGAGGCAGGCGTTCTTCATATCCAGGGTCTGTCTGAAGCCCTTGCCTGTCTGCCGGAGCTCCTCCCCTTTTTCGTCATAAAAACGCAGGTCGGCCGTCTGAGGCAGATTCTGTATCTTTTCGCTGCCGTCGTTACGGGTATAGCAGGCGTAGCACCTGCTCTCGGCGGGGCTGCCGTCCTGCTTTCTGCCAAAGCCCGTGGAATACAGGCGGACGCCGTAAAAGCCGTTGGCCAGATAGGTGCCGGCTTCCTCTCCCTCGGGCAGCCTGTCGCTGACCAGCAGCCAGGGGTCCTGCTGCTCCTTCGCCGCAGTGTTTTTCCACAAGCCGTCTCCGTCGCCTGCGGGCCGGCCGGTGCGGGAGCAGCCGGCTGCAAGGCAGATGCACAAGAGAGCCGCAGCCACAATACTAATACTTACGCGCCACATAGAATATCCTGTCACTCCTTTTGTTTGTCCTGTTCAGGGTGTATGCGTCAAAGGCTTCTTCGAAGCTGAGCCCAGCATCCTCCAGCATACAGACTATCTCCTTTTGCCTGTAGCCCTTCTGCACGTGACACTCTTTGACCACGGACACCTTTCCGGTCTCGTCCCTGACCTCAAAGGTCATATCCACCCTGCAGATGCGGGTCCTGGGGTCCCATTTGGGCTCCCAAATATAGTGAGGCCAGCCCTCCAGGTCGGCCTGTCTGAAAAAGCCCATGGAAAGAGCGTAGATGGTGTTCATATCAAATATGAAGCAGCCTCCCGGCTCCAGATGCTTTTCCACGCACCGGAAGGCCATCCTGAGACGCTCCTTGTCGGTGATATAGTTGAGACTGTCAAAGAGGCTCACGGCGCAGTCAAAACGCCTGCCCAGATCAAACTCGGCGGCGTCCGCGCAGTGAAACTCCAGCCCTGGATACTTGTCCCTGGCGCAGTCTATCATCCCTTGGGATATATCCAGCCCCACGGCCTCCATGCCCAGGTCTGCGAACTCCCGGGTCATGGTGCCGGTGCCGCAGGCCACGTCCAGTATGCTGCCGGGGCGTATGCCGTAGCGGTCGAAGAGGCTCCGGATATACTCGGTCCAGTAGGAATAAGGGACCGAGCGCATGAGAGCGTCGTAAAAAACGGGCAGCTCCCTGTATTCTCTGTCCCCGCTCATCCCTCGTCTCCCCCCTTCCGGGGCTTGATATACATAGCGTCGCCGAAGCTGAAGAATCTGTATCTCATATCCACGGCTTCCCTGTAGGCCGACAGTATGTTTTCCCGACCCGCCAGAGCGCTCACCAGCAAAAGGAGGGTGGACCTGGGGATGTGAAAATTGGTGATGAGGCCGTCCACGATCCTGAATTCAAAGCCGGGCCTGATAAAGAGCCGGCTCTCTGCCTCCTGAGCCCTGAGCCTTCTCCTGCCCTCCGCCGCGCTTTCCAGCGCCCGGACGGAGGTAGTGCCCACGGCGATGATACGCCCCCGGGCTTCCGCCACCTGCCGGGCCAGCTCTTCCGTGACTATATACCTTTCGGCGTGCATGATGTGGTCGTCTATGTTGTCGCACCGGATGGGACGGAAGGTGCCTATGCCCACGTGAAGCGTCACCCGGCCCGTTTCCACGCCCATAGCTTTCACCCGCTCTATCAGCTCCTCCGTAAAATGCAGACCTGCGGTGGGAGCGGCAGCGGAGCCCTCGGCCCTGGCATACACGGTCTGATATCTCTCATAATCCTCCAGCTGCCGGTGGATGTAGGGAGGCAGGGGCACCAGGCCCCGGGCCCGGATAACCGGGTCCGCGTCAGTGTCCGACAAAAACCTTATGAGCCTTTCGCCTGTCTCATAGCGGGAGATCAGCCTCACGGACAGACCGCAGTCCAGCTCCACCACCGTGCCGTCCGGCAGTCTCCTGCCGGGGCTCACCAGAGCCTTGTAGGTATTGAAGTCCGTCTTTTCCGTGAGCAGGCATTCCACCTGCCCTCCCGTGGCCTTGCGTCCGAAGAGGCGATAGGCGCTGACCCGGGTGTCGTTGAAGATCAGCAGATCCCCCGGGAGGAGATAATCGCATATGTCAAAAAAATGCCTGTGCTCCGTGGCCCCCGTGTCCGGGTCCAGCACCAGGAGCCGGGAGTGGTCCCTCCGGTCAATGGGCTCCTGGGCTATCAGCTCTTCGGGTAGAGAATAGTCAAAGTCGCTGAGCTGCATCGGGTGTCCTTAGATGGCGAAGCAGCGGCGGAACAGAGCCGCCTCTCTCATGAGCTGAGACCGGTCGGGCTCCATGAGCCGCTCCAGGCTGAAGCCGGAGATGGTGTGGGCCGCCACCACCGTGCCTATGAGCATGGCCTGCTTGATATCTCCAAAGGTCACCCTGCTTTTGGGAGCCAGATATCCCATAAAGGAGCCGGCAAAGGAGTCCCCGGCGCCGGTGGGATCCACCACGTCATAATCCAGGGGCACGCAGGGTATCAGGAATACGTCCCCGTCCCGGGAAAAGCCCGCCGCGCCGTATTTGCCCAGCTTGATGATGACTGCCTCCGGACCGTATTCCAGGAGCCTCTGCCCCGAGGGGATCAGAGAGCGCTCGCCGGTGAACATGGAGGCCTCTTTTTCGTTGATGAATATGACGGACACCTTGCCGAACACCTCCCGGAGCAGCTCCGGGGCCCCTTCTATCCAGAAGTTCATGGTATCGCAGGCGGTAAATTTCAACCCGGGATTGTCTCCCAGCACCTGCAGCTGCAGGGCGGGATCCAGATTGCCCAGCAGGGCGGACTCCGCCGACTTGTATTCGTCCGGCAGCCGGGGGTCAAAGTCGCTGAACACGTTGAGACGGGTGTCGAGGGTCACGGCTTCATTGGTGTCGGCCTCGTAGGAGCCGGACCAGCTGAAGGTCTCCCCGGAGCCCGTCACCAGCCCGGTGATATCCACTCCGCAGCCTGTGAGCAGGCCCCTGTATTCGTCGGGAAAATCCATGCCGGCTATGGACACTATGCCCGGCCGGCAGAACTTGGCGGCCGCCACAGAGGCGTACACCGCAGCCCCGCCCAGGACCCGGTCTCTTTGCTCGTCCCGGGTCTTCACGGTATCGAAGGCCAGAGAGCCTGTGATGATCAAATCGGTCTTTTGCATATATCTACCTTTCAGTATTCTTGAGGGATCTCTTCTGTTCCAGCACCTTCAGGAAGAAGCCCGGCAGCCGGCCCAGCTTGTAGCTCTTTTTGGGAGCCTGGAAAAAGCGGTACAGCCATTCCAGATACAGCTTTTGCAGGAACACAGGCGCCCGCTTCACGTTGCCGCTCAGCACGTCGAAGGTGCCGCCAATGCCTATGCCCACCGACGCGCCGGTGGAGGGCAGGAAGTCCCTGATCCAGAATTCCTGCTTGGGGATGCCCAGGGCCACCAGCACCACGTCGGCGCCGGAGTCTCTGATCTCCTCTGCCAGGCTTTGGCTGTCGCCCGGGTCGAAATACCCGTCGTGTCTGCCTGCCACCAGCATATCGGGATACTTGGCCTGCATGTTCTTCACTGCCCCGCTGTTGGCCTTTTCGGAGGCTCCGAGAAAATAGATACGCAGGTTTTCCCTGCCGGATATGCGGCAGAGGCTCTCGGCTATCACGCAGCCGGAAGCCTTGTTTTTGAGGGGGGTCCCCGCTATTTTGGAGGCCAGCAGCACTCCGGAGGAATCGGGAGTGACCAGATCTGCAGACAGCATAAGCCGGCGGAAATCCTCGTCTTTCGAGGCCATATCCACCATGTACGCATCGGCAGTCACGATCTGATGGGGCCCCTTTTCCCTGCACCAGACCGTCACCCGGTCCAGCACGTCGTCAAGGGAAACGTCATCCACGTAAATATCCAGCAGTTTGACACGTTCCATCTTATACCCTCGCCTTTTTGTAGTTCAGCTTCACCGTAGGCGCCTTGTGAAACAGGGACTCGGTGGGAGTCCTGCGGGCCAGCGAGGATGCGCTGGGCATCCTGAACTCGTCCCCGTAGAGCTTCCCGAGAGCAAAGGCCAGGCTGCCGCAGAGAGAAGCGCAGGGGTCGGCCCCCAGGTAGTCGCAGTCGCCCTTTTCCGCCCGCTCCGTCCACAGGGCCATTATGCTCTCCGCCGTGGTCCTGTCCCCCAGCAAAGCGCTGTTGATCAGAGTGTTCACGTCGTTTTTGATGGTGTTGGCCCGCTCGGGCTGCCGCTTGCTGATGAACGAATAGGTGTTCACGAACACGGGATCGTCCTTTTGGCAGAAGCCCCAGAAGGGCAGCCTCAGGAGACTGAGAGTCGGGTCGTCGTCGAACACGTAGCCCCCGTCGGCGTCCACGGCCCAGGCAAACTGGGGCCCCTCCGGCCCCTCAAACACGAAGCTCTTCATGATAGAGACCTTCAGCGAGTCGGCCACGTTCATGGCCTCCTTGCTGCGGTCTATGTCCCTTATCCTGTTGTAGAGCAAGCTGATGTCCGTCAGTATCTTCCAGGCCAGCACGTTCTGGACGCACAGATAGGGATACTGGGAATACTCTCCGGACACGTCATACAGGGTCTCCATGATATAGTCAGTCCCGTGATACTGGGTGCCCAGTATATCCTGCACGTAGCTGATGTGGTCCTGTATCTCGTTGAGAAACAGGATGGACAGGTCGTTGGTGGTCTCCACGTAGTCCTGCAGCGCCCTGATGGGAGCGCAGATGCTGTCCAGCTTCATGCCCGGCTCCAGCACCTTGCCGCTGATGGTCCGGGACAGGACGCCCACGTTTTCAGCCTGGGTGCCGAAGGCGTACTGTATGTGCTTTCTCGCCTGGCTCTGACTGATCTGCTTGACTCCGAACACGGATCTCAGCATCGAATCGTCGTCAGTGTATATGCCGCACCGGGAGCTTTTGGAATCCCGGGCGGACACGATGGCCATCTCCTCCGTGTCCAGAGTGACTCCCTGACAGTAGAAAAAGTTGTAAAAGGAGTTCTCGTTCACCAGCCGCTTGACCTCGGGATCGCCGTCATACCGGATGATATGCCGGTCCAGCCATTTGTTCAGATTCTCCTCCAGCCGGTCCGTCCCCTGATACATGAGCTCCCGGGCCGCGGACATGGCGGAGATATCCTTTTTCCCCAGACCTGCGTAGAGGGGCAGCACGGCGGTCTCTCCCGGAGCCAGCTCCAGATCCACGCTCATCTCGTAGCAATAATCCAGAGTATCCCTGGGGTCGCCGGACATCTGCATATTGCACACGGACACGTCCGAGGGATAGCCGCTGCCGTTGATGAGGCACATGGCGAAGAGAGTGTCCTCCCGCTCGCCCCTGATGAGCACCGTATCCTTTTCCCTGGAGGGTATGGTGATGACCCTGTCGCACTTGAGGCGGGTAAGGGTCTTGCTGGTGAGCAGTATGTCCTTGAAGGCGCCTCTGAAGCCGCAGACGGGACTTACGGGCTCGTCGGACTCATTGGTCACCTCCAGACGGCAGATAAAGCCCTTGCGGGTGATGGGAGTGATGAGCCTCAGAGACGCGGAGACGCCCCGGCCGGCATAATCAAAGACCGGTATCCAGTATCTTTCCATGCGGAAGGAGGCCCTCCCGGTCAGCTCTTCGTCATCCACGGTGACAAAGGGAGCGATGAGAGGCATGTCCTCCCTGCCCACCAGGTCCACGTTGGCGTTGTAGCCCATATCCAAAAAGCTGACGCAGCCCACCTCCCCCCTGAGAGTGTTGCGGGGAAGGGCTATATATTCGCTGGCGGTAGCGCAGTAATTCCAGTTGTAACCGGTTCTGGAATGGATAACAGCCATCAGAGCACCTCTATCTCAGACTTCTTATCACCATGCCCGACAGGAGCTTAGGATAAAAATAGGTGGCCTTCTGGGGCATCTTCTCCCCGGCGGCGGCTATGTCCAGGATGGTCTTCACGGGTATCTCGTTGCAGATAAAGGCCAGCTGGGCCTTGCCGGAGGAGACCAGCTCAAAGGCTTCGTCGGCGCTCCTGGTGTATATGACGTTGGTGTGCATAGCGAGCTTTTGCCTGTCTATGCCCAGCAGCCTGTCCAGTATGCACTCATGCAGAAGAGTCAGCTCCAGCTCCCGGGTATATACGGAGGCCTCTATGTCCGGAGCCGTGTCAGGATGCTTCCGGAGGACGAAGGCGCCTTCCGGCATCACCAGTCCCAGATGCCTGCCCTCCATGGCTCTCAGCAGGTCTTCCCTGTCCACGGGCACCGGAGTGAACTGCTCCTTCAGGGCCTCCGGCAGAGACTCTGCCGTCCGGGGGTCGATGCCGTACACCACCCGGTGGGTGGGCAGCACCGTCAGGTCCTTTTCGTACACGTTGACCAGAGTCATCATCACGTATTCAGAGGCCCGGGTAGCAGCGCCCCGCTCCCGGAGCATATCCCTGTGCTTCAGAGCGGTCTCATATCTGTGATGGCCGTCGGCGATGGCTATCTGCCTGTCCGCCATAAAGCCGGAGATCAGGGCGATCATGTCCGGGTCGGAGATCTCCCACACGTTGTGGCCGTTGCCGTCTATATCATGGGCGGCAATATCGGGAGCCCGGCCGCAGCAGTCCCGTATCACGGCTCCCAGCACGTCCCCGGGATCCGAATACAGGCCGTATACCGAGTCCAGATTGCAGCGGGTGCACTCTATGGTCTTTTCCAGAGCGCCCTTGGGCCTGGAAAGGGTGTTCTCGTGAGGCAGTATGACGTTTTCGCTGTAGTCGCACAGCTTCACGGCGCCTATGAACCCGTTGACCACGCAGGGGCTGCCGTTCCTTGAGAAGGTTTGCTGATACATATAAAACACGGGGGCCGGGGCTTCCTGCAGGATCCCCTTCTCCAGCCAGTCGTCTATACAGGCTCCCGCTCTGGTAAAACGATTGTCCGTATCTGTGTCTCCGGGATACTCGTCGCCCAGTATCAGCCGGACGAAGTTGCTCTCGTGCCGGGCCTTGTATATCTCCCGTTCCTCCGGACTTATCACGTCATACGGAGCGCTCACCACCAGATCCGGGTCTATAGCCCTGTTGTAGGTGATACCTCTGAAGGGTAAAACTTCCGCCATTATCAGCTCCCCAAAAATATAAATTATCCAAATATATTGTAGCACAAAAGGCCCCCGCCGGGCAAGTGCGGACCGGCTGTGAGAGAGGCCCGGCAGCCCCGCTCCGCAGGGAGCAGGGGCCAAAAGAAAGGGCAGGAGCGGCACGCCGCTTCTGCCCGTCGATCCGATCAGGTCACGCCATGATAGTCAGACGGAGAAAGTTGCTCTTGCCGTCGTTCTCATAGGATATGTCGTCCGTCATCTGCTTGATGAGATAGATGCCCAGACCGCCTATCTCCTTTTCCTCTGCGGGAGCCCACAGCTCGGGAGTGGGAGACTTCAGGGGATTGTAGGGAATGCCCTCGTCCCTGATCTCCACAAAAAAGGCGTTGCCGTCTATCCTGACGGTGATCTCCACGGGACCGGTGGTCACGGGGAAATTGTGTATGTAGGCGTAGTTGCACACGTTGACAATGGCTTCCTCGATGCCCAGCCGCAGCTGATTGGCCTTTTCGGCGGGGAAGGAATTGGCCGCAAAGGTGTCCATGATGTAGTCGATCATATCATCTGCCGAGGCGTCGGCAGTGTTGAACAGCTTGTTGTATTCTTGCATGACGGCGCTCCTTATTCGTCCTTGATCAGATCGTCCAGGCCCGACATCTCAAAAATATCATAGATCTCCTTTTTGGTGTTTATGATATTGAAGCGCTCGGTGCCCACGGTCTTGGCGGTAAAGATGCACATACGCAGGAACGAGGATGCGATATAATCCACGTCCGACATTTCAAAGACCACGTTGCCGGTAGTATTCTCTATATGCTCTTTGAGATCGGCGTCGATCTCGTTGCAGGCAGCGGTATTGAGCAGACCGCTGAAGGTACATATCAGGGTGCCTTCCGATTCGGTGAATTTAACCATGTGAGTAACTCCGAAAAATTTCTATCCAATTATATTATATGGGTTTTCGCCCCTTTTTTCAACAGTTTGTTTTTTACTTACGGTTTTTTTCTCTCCTCTCCGGCTTGCATACAGAGGCCAAAAAGTGCTAACATATAAATAAGGGCCCAGCGCCCTTTGGCGTATCGCCGGAAAGAAAATACAAAAAGAAGATCCCTATGATTATCGATTATGACGTTATCGTTCTCGGCTCGGGCATAGCCGGGCTCAGCTTCGCCCTGAGGGTATCCGAGTTTGCCAGCGTGGCAGTGATCACCAAAAAGAGCGACTCCACATCCAACACCAACAACGCCCAGGGAGGCATCGCCGCCGTGATGGCTGCCAGCGACACCTTCGAAGCCCATATCAGGGACACTCTCACCGCCGGAGCCGGCCTGTGCGACGAGGCTGCCGTCACGGTCCTCGTCACCGAGGGCCCCGAGCGCATCAGGGAGCTGATGGAGCTGGGAGTCAACTTCACCAAGAGCAGCACGGCGGACCCGGATAACCCGCTCAATCTGGATCTGGGCAGAGAGGGCGGCCACAGCGCCAGGCGCATAGTCCACGCCGCGGACCTTACGGGCAGAGAAGTGGAGCGGGCCCTGGTCCGCAGAGTGAAGGCCAACCACAACATCCACGTATTTGAGCACCATCAGGCCACGGAGCTGCTCACGGACAAGGAGGGCAGCGACACAGTGGTCTGCGGCTGCCGGGTGCTGGACACAGAGACGGGAGACATAGACACCTTCCGCTCCAGGATAGTCATGCTGTCCACCGGAGGCCTGTGCCAGACCTACAAGCACACCACCAACCCCTCCATCGCCACCGGCGACGGAGTGGCCATGGCCTACGATGCCGGCGCCGTCATCGCCAATCTGGAATTCATCCAGTTTCACCCCACCAGCCTCTTCCATCCGGAGGCCAATTCCTTCCTCATCTCCGAGGCGGTGCGGGGCGAAGGAGGCATCCTGAGGCTCCCCGACGGGACCCGGTTCATGCCCATGTATCACGAGCTCAAGGAGCTGGCCCCGAGAGACATAGTAGCCCGGGCCATCCACCACGAGCTGATGACCAAGGAGCTGGACTGCGTGTATCTGGACATCACCCACAGGGATCCGGAATTCGTGAAGAATCATTTTCCCTTCATATACAAGAACTGTCTGGCCTACGGCATAGACATCACCCGCCAGCCCATCCCCACGGTGCCTGCGGCCCATTATTCCTGCGGCGGAGTCAGGACGGACCTCAACGCCCAGACCAGCATCAGGAACATGTACGCCTGCGGCGAGGTCTCCTGCACGGGAGTCCACGGAGCCAACAGGCTGGCCTCCAACTCTCTGCTGGAGGCGGTGGTGTTTTCCAAGCGGGCCGCCGACCACGCCAGGGGCATCATAGGAGACATAGAGCTCCGCAAGGTGGAGGACCTGGGGGACGGCGCAGCCGGCAAACGGTCCCACACCGACGAGATAGACCTGGTGAAGAAGGGCATCAAAAACACCATGTGGAAATACGTGGGCATAGTCAGGACCAACGAATGGCTGGAAAAAGCCCTGTCCTCCCTCAAGCGGTTTGAGGACGAATACCTGTCCATCAAAGAGGACAGCCGGGTCACCTCGCAGCTGGTGGAGCTGGCCAGCATGGTGACCTGCGCCAGGCTCATCACCCAAAGCGCTCTGGAGAGAAAGGAATCCAGAGGACTGAATTACAATCTGGACTACCCCGACCGGGACGACCGGCACATCAGGGATACCGTCATCCAAAAGGAAATACGATGAAGTTTTTAAAGAATATTCTGGGCAAGGTCGGCGACCTGCTGACGGGCCACAGGCCCATAGACGAGGAGTTTTTCAACGAGCTGGAAGAGAGCATGCTGCAGGCTGACCTGTCCGTCCGGACCGTGGAATCGGTGATAGAGGAGCTGAGGAGCGAAGCGAGACGCAGGAGACTGGAGCACTCTGACCAGCTGAAGGAGCTGATCATAGAGCAGATATCCGGCATCCTCTCCCGGAGCGACGACGTGCCTCTGAAAATGCCCTCCCAAAAGCCCACCGTCTATATGCTGGTAGGCGTCAACGGAGTAGGCAAGACCACCTCCATCGCCAAGCTGGCCCGTTTTCTGAAGGACAAGGGCAACAAGGTCGTCATAGCCGCCGCCGACACCTTCCGGGCAGCCGCCGTGGAGCAGCTGGGCATATGGGCCGACAGAGTGGGAGTGGATATGGTCAGGCATCAGCAGGGCTCCGACCCCGGCGCCGTGGTGTATGACTCCATAGAGTCTGCCAGGGCCAAGAACGCCGACGCAGTGATCATCGACACTGCCGGCAGGCTCCACAACAAGAGCGGGCTCATGGAGGAGCTGGGCAAGATAGGACGCATAGTGGAAAAGAGTCTGGGACGGCCCTGCGACGAAGTGCTGCTGGTCCTGGACGCCACCACCGGCCAGAACGCCATCAGCCAGGCCCGGGAGTTTTCCGCAGCGGTGCCCGTGTCTGGCATCATCCTCACCAAGATGGACGGCACCGCAAAGGGCGGAGTGGCCGTCACCGTGAGAGAAGAGCTGAACATCCCAGTGAAGCTGCTCACCTCCGGCGAGAGCGCCACGGAGATAGAGCCCTTCAACAGTCTGGACTACGCCAGGTCCCTCTTTGACTGAATGCGGCGTATCCTGTTTGCGGGAGACCCCTTCCCTCCCCGAAGGCTCCTGCTGGTCACAGTATATTATATCCTCGGTATCCTTGCCGGGGATGTTTGTTCTTTCGGAGTCTGTCTTCTGCTGGCCCTTATACCTCTGGCTGCGGGAGCCCGGGTCCGCAGCTCCTTTGTGTGCCTGCTGGCCCTGTGCTTCGCGGCAGGCTCCGGCATCTACACCCTCCACAGGCTCCTGCCCCCGGACCACATAGCCAATATCACCTCCCCGGTCACTGCAGTATCCGGCACCGTGGTGAGCGTCCCCGAGTTTTCCTGCTATGAAGGGCAGCTGATGCGCGTCACCTCCGCCGAGACCCCTGCGGGCCCCGTGCCGGCCCGGGGCTGCGTGCTCCTCTATGCCAAAAGGTCCCTGCCTTACGGCGCCTGCCTCACTGTCAGGGACGCTCCCCGCTTTATCACCGGCGAGGCTGCCTTCGGCATGGACGCAGGCAGGTATTATGCCCGGAAAAACGTGTATATGTCCGTATTCTCCCGTCCCGGGAATACGCTGCTTACCGGCATGTCCTCTTCCTTGCTCATGAGAGCGGCGGATATGACCCGCCACGCCGTCATCCGGAGCGCCCGGCTCCTGCCGAAGGAGGCCGGGGGCTTTTTGACCGGCATGCTGATGGGCAGCCGGGACTACATTTCCGACGAGCTCTACCGGGCCTGCATCGGCTGCGGCATCATCCATCTGCTGGCGGCCTCCGGCTTTCACTGCGGACTGGTGGCTCTGGCCGTGGGTCTCTGTCTGGGGCCCATCCCCGACCACCGGGTCAAAAGCCTCTGCGTCATACTCTGTCTGTGGTTCTACGTGCTGCTCACCGGCTGCGCTCCCGGGGCTGTCCGGGGCGCCCTGTGCGTCACTCTGTTTCTTGCGGGCTCCCTGCTGGGGAGAGGCTGCACCAAGCCCTCCTACACCCTGCTTCTGAGCGCCCTTGTGATACTCTGCGTAAGTCCCTCCCAGCTCTTCGACGTGGGCTTCAGGCTGTCCTACGTGTGCGCCGCCGCCCTGCTGGTCATTGCGCCCTATCTGTCCATGCCTGTACGCAGCGCCCGGCGCCGGGGCAGACTGGGAGCCGGAGCCGCTCACGCAGGGCTGCTCCTGGCGGCCTCTGCCGCCGTGGCTCTGGCGGTGCTGCCCTTTCAGATATATTATTTCAACTACGTCTCCCTCGCGGGCTTCCTGCTGGGAATCCCTCTCTGCGCCGTGATCACCTGCTATTTTTACATGGGCGTCATCGCCATGCTGTGCTCAGCCATACCTCTCACGGGGCAGGCGGCGGCATGGGTGGCGGGTCCTGCGGGAGACTTCACCGTCTGGCTCATCAGGCAGGCGGGAGACGCCTCCCGGCTGTGGACGGTGGGAGTCCTGCCTCCGGCTGCAGTCATAGTCTGGTATCTGTGCGCGGCTCTGGTGATACTGCTCCTGTGGAGAAGGTTCGGTGAAAGGAGGTCCGAAGATGTATAAGCGGCTGCTGGCAGTATTGTGCCTGCTGTGGGTCCCCGCCCTCCTCTGGGCGCGGCCCTGCTTCAGGCTCACGGTGCTGAACGTGGGACAGGGCCTGTCGGCGGTGGCCGAAAGCCCGGACGGCAAGGTGCTGGTCTTTGACTGCGGCTCCGAGTCCGGCGGCTTTGAGTCCAAAAACGGCAACAGGACCGCCAGATATCTGAGGCAGAGAGGCAGGAGAAGGATAGACCTGCTGATATTGTCCCATCCGGATGCGGACCATTCCTCCGGCATCGTGGAGCTGGCCCGGGAATTCACCATAGGGAGCTTTTTGTCTCCCGACGTCCCGGGGCCCGCCATGACAGACGTCAGAAAGGAGCTCCGCAGGCGCCATACGCCCTGCGGGACCCTCCGGGCGGGACAAAGCTTCAGGCTGGGAAAGGAAGTGGTCTGCCGGGCCGTGGCCGGAGGCGCCTCCACGGAGACCAACAGCGGTTCGGCGGCGGTGCTGCTCTCTGTGGGAGACACAGGGTTTCTGCTCACGGCAGATATGGGTAAAAGAGAAGAGTATGCCATGTGCTCCCGTTTCGGGAGCGCTCTCAGGGCCGACGTGCTGCTGGCGCCCCATCACGGCTCCGCCGGGTCCTGCTCCGAGACCCTGCTGCGGACGGTCCGTCCGAAGCTGCTGGTGATATCCTGCGGAGCGGACAACAAATACGGACACCCGGCCCCCGAGACTCTGAAAAGAGCGTCGGAGCTGAGGGTGCCATGGCTGGTGACCTGTCAAAAAGGGGATATCATCCTGATCTCAGACGGCAAGCGCGCGGGGCTGCTGCGGCAGGATGAGGAGCAGCTGCGCCGTTTTCTGAAGCGTCCTCATGCCGCCTATCTGCCGCCCAGCAGCCTGCCGAACAATCCCTCGTTCCCCTCCTCGTCGGAGTCCTTCTTCCACATGCTGCCTATGGCGCTGCCCAAGGCGGGCAAGGCTTTCTCGGTGATGGTCTTGAGTATGTTCTGGCTGTCCTTGTAGGCCCCCAGGTCGGTGAAGGTGTCCACGGCGGTCTTGAGGTCGCCGGACACGATGGCGTTCTTGGCCTGCTTGTATTTGGCTTCCTTGAGCAGGGTCTTGCTGTCCATATAGTCCTCTATGGAACCAAAGAGCTGTATGGCCGTGTTGTAGTCTTCCCGCTCCAGGGCCTGTTTGGCCAGCTGGTAGGTCACCTGGCACTCCTTGATCTCGGCCTTGGCCCTCAGGACCTCGCTGTCCTTGTAGCGGGGTATCTGCTTAAAGAGCTCCTGCGCCTTGTTGTATTCCCCTGCGTTGAAGGCTGTCATACCCTGTCGGTAGACGCCCTGCAATATGGAGTTGCAGAATATGAGGGTAAAGGCTGTCAGCACTACAGCCACAGCGGCCCCCTGGGCCAGTCCCGCGCCGAACTTGCGGAGCTGGGGGCTCCTCATGTGCAGGATCTTCACGTACATGCCCAGGTGGATGAGCAGGAAATAGAGTATGGCGAACACCGCGGTGAAGACCACTGCGTGATCCAGGAAGAGGGCCCGGGTCTTGATGACGGCGTAGGCCAGGGCCAGTATCAGGGCGGCGGCTCCCGCCCTCAGGTACAGGTGTTCCTTGCGTTCCAGGCAGGAGGGGACCGGGCACCCCAGCCTGTAGTTCCACACGAACACCGAGACCTTCTTGCCGCACTCGGGGCAGACTATCTGACTGTCGTTGTAGTCGGAGAAGTATTTCAGGGCGCCTCTGAAGCCCTTTTCCCGAGGAGGGAGAGGCTCCGGGGCCTGGGCTTCCGTCTCTTCGATGGGGTCGCAGCCCCTGTATTCGCTGCAGGAGCTGTCGGTGCAGCCAAAGCGTTCAAAGCACCCCTTGTGATACTTCTTCTGGCAGGCGGGACAATAATAAAAGTCCGGGTCGCCCTTGACAAATCTGTTGCCGCATATGGAACACTTGCTCATATATCCGTCCTTTGGCCTGTCACCGGGCCCTGGTGATGAGGAAGGACGCTTCCTTTTGGCCCTTGGGCAGAGGCACGTCTATCATATACACCAGGTCCGTGACCCCCACCGGGCCCCTGCGGCGGTGCAGCTCCGAGGACACGGAGGGCTGCAAGGCCGGGCTTTCCACTGTCAGGACCCAGTTGCCCACGTATATCCTGTTGCCTTCGATACGGGGCTCCAGAAGGGTGACAAATCTCTCCGTGACAGACAGGACCCGGTCAAAACAGTCTCTGATGCGGATGCTGTCGTCAGTCCATTCCAGCCGCCTTTTGGCGGAAATGCCGGGTATATTGTAGGCCCGGGAGATATCTATGTCGCAGGAGCCCTCCCTGTATTCCATATCCGCCGAGAACTCATTGCCCTCCTTCTGGTAGCAGCCGTTTATGATGGGCACCGAGTGGCCTCTGGACGAATTGCACAGCACTCCGTATCTGGTGTCGGACATGAAGTAGGTCCTGTTGTAGCAGCCCACGCCCACGTCGCAGAAGACCTGGCCGCTGTCGTCGGACAGGATGAAGCTGCCGGCGTCGTTGTGGTTGTGGGGCTCGTTGTTGTAGCCCGCCTTGGCCGCCAGGGAATACCCCTTGCGGTTCACCACGAACTGGCCCCCGGACTCAAAATAGTAGTCCCTGTTTTCTATGGGGCCGCTCAGGTCCCCGGCAAAGGCCAGGAACTGGAGCCGGAAGGTGAACCAGTGGCGCACAAAGCCATAGTTTTTCCTTTCTCTGGGCAAAAGAGGCACGGAGCCGGGATACAGGGTCCGGAGAAACTCCGCCAGACCCGAATAGAGATGCTTGTCTCTTTCGCCGTCGCCGTAGCTCACGGTGCAGTCTCCCAGCAGGTACTGCTTGGGGCCGAAGCCGGCCACCTTTTCCACCGCCGGATCCCTGAAGAGATCCATGGCTCCGTCGGTGTATTGCTTCAGCAAATGGGCAAAGGCGGCCCAGTGGCCGAAGCCGTATTCCCAGTAGCCGATGCCCTCCAGACAGGTGCCGTCGGAGGGATAGCCGGAAAAGGCGGTCTCTATGGTTTTGAGGAGCCGGGGCTTCTGGCGTTCAAACTCTTCCGGGTCCTGATACATGAGGGTGGCGGCCACTCCGCAGCCGCAGACTGACCCCCAGTTGTGACGGGTGTTTTCCCAGTGGATAGTGTGATTCTTGTAGGGCTCTATGACCTGCCTCCGGATCTCTCTGGCGGCGGCCTGCCTCACTTCCTCATCCACTCTGTCCCCCAAAAACCACAGCAGCTCCGCCATGGCGCCGCCGGTCAGGGAGGAGGTCAGGTCTATGCTGTCGCCGTGGAACAGCATGCTCCCGTAGTGGGCGGGCAGCATCCAGCACTCCTCCTCGCACAGGGCCCACACGGCGTCGTGGAAGGAGTCCAGATAGCGCTTTTCCTCGGGATAGGCCAGGGCCAGTATGCCCGAAGCGTGCATCAGGTCCCTCCTGACCAGCATGGGCTCCTCAAACTGGTCCCGTTCTCCTGTGATGTGAGTGAGATGCCTCGAAGTATAGGTGATATCGTTGATCACGTCCCTGTAGATCGTTTTTGCGGTCTCGTAGGCCTTGTCTACCTCCCGAAGCCGCCGGGCAAACTCGGGGTCCTCGCGCATGGTCAGCCAGTATTCAGGCTGTCTTTCCTTTTCAAACAGCATCAGCTTCTCCGTTTTTGCATATGATATATATCCATTATAACACATACGGCCGCCCCGGGCAAAAAAAACGCCCCCGAAGGGGCGTCTTTTACAGCTCGCAAATATCTCTCTTGAGGGACAGGCATCTCCCGGGACTGACGGACAGCTCCCCCACTCCCGCTTCTTCATAAAACTCCAGCAGGGAGGCGTCCCCTGCGGAATTGCCGCAGATGCCCGCCAGCTTGCCCCTGCTTTTTGCGGCGGCGCAGGTCATGGCTATGAGCTTTTTTACGGCTGGGTGAGACGGGTCGAAGATATCCGCCGCGTCTCCCGACTGCCTGTCAGCCGCCAGAGTGTACTGGGTCAGGTCGTTGGTGCCTATGGAGAAAAAGTCGGCTTCCTCCGCCAGAGTGTCTGCCATAAGGGCGGCAGCGGGGGTCTCTATCATCACCCCGAGAGGCACCCGGCTCCTGAAGGGAACTCCCTCCTGCTCCAGCTGCTTTTCGGCCTCGCGCCACAGGGCCCTGGCCTCCAGCAGCTCGCTGAGGGAGGACACCATGGGGAACATGACCGACAGCCTGCCGTACACCGAGGCCCTCAGAAGGGCCCGGAGCTGACACAAAAACATATCCCTGCGTCTGAGACACAGTCTGATGCCCCGTATGCCCAGAGCGGGGTTTTCCTCCTCCGGCAGCTGCAGATAAGGGGCTGTCTTGTCGGAGCCTATATCGCAGGTGCGGACTATGACCGGCTTGTCGCCCATGGCTTCCAGCACGCTCCTGTAGGCCTCGCACTGCGCCTCCTCCGAGGGATAGCTGCCGCCCCTCAGATACAAAAACTCCGTGCGGAACAATCCGATGCCTTCGCAGCCGCAGGCCAGAGCGGCCTGGGCCTCCTCCGGGGAGCCTATGTTGCAATACACCCTTATGCGGCGCCCCCTGGGAGTCACAGCCGGTATATCCCTGTATCGGGCCAGAGCGGCCTGCTCCGCCTCGCCGGCGCTGTATTTGGAACGGAATTCCCCGAGTGCGGCCTCGTCCGGCTCCAGTATCACAGTGCCGGAGGCTCCGTCCACCAGACAGGTCATGCCCTCCTCCGCCGCGTCCAGAGCCTCTCCGGCTCCTATGACCGCGGGTATGCCCAGCAGCTGGGCCAGAATGGCCGTGTGGCCGTTGGGAGAGCCCTCCCTGAGGACCAGAGCCTTCAGATTGCCCGTATCCAGATTGAGAGTGTCGGCGGGAGACAGGTCCCGGGCCACCAGTACCGAGGGAGAATCCAGGGCCGGGCCGGTCTTTTCCCTGCCCGTCATGATATCCGCCAGATCTCTGCAGACTCCCTGCACGTCGGCGGCCCTCTCCTTCATGTATTCGTCATCCAGCTCCATCAGCATCCGGGCCAGCTCCTCGCCGGTGGCCGTGACGGCCTCGGCGGGCTCGGCGCCTTCCGCTATCCGGGCTCTGACTCCGTCCTCCAGGTCCGGGTCCTCCAGCATCAGGAGATATGCCTCGAACAGATCGGACATTTCCCCGGCTCCTTTGCCGGCCGCCGTGTCCGCCAGGCTCCTGTATCTGGCCGCGGCTATGCGTCTTGCGCCGTCAAAATCGGCGCCGGCTCCGTCCGTCCGGACGGGCTCGTCTATCCGGACCACCCTGCCGGTCCCCAGACCGGCAGATACGCCCCTGCCTCTGAGCCGTATCATAGGTTGGCTTCCAGAAAGGCCCTGAGGGCGTCCGCCGCCTGCTGCTCGTCTCCGCCTTCGGCAGATACATGCACCGTGTCGCCGCACTTGATGCCCAGGCCCATAAGGGCTATGAGCCGGGGGCCGGTGACCGTCTTGTCCTTGCAGGACACGCTGATCTCCGAAGCAAAGCGCTTCATTTCTTTGACAAACAGGCCCGCGGGTCTGGCGTGGAACCCCAGGGGGTCCTTGATGGTATATTCAAACTCTGTCATTACTTTTCCTTGTTTATCTCTATTATGCATTCCGGATCCCGGGAAAAGCGTATCTCTCCCAGATCGTCCGGATTGGTGACTGCCAGTATTATCACGGGGTCCAGACCCGCGGCGCGCACGGCGGCTATATCCATACGCATCACCGGATCCCCTGCCCTGACAACACTGTCCTTTTCGGCCAGCAGGGTGAAGCACTCCCCCTTGAGGGCCACGGTGTCTATGCCCAGATGGACCAGCAACTCGGCCCCCTCGGACTCGATGCAAAATGCGTGGAGAGTGTCGGCCACGTCTATGATCTTGCCGGATACGGGAGCGCACACCTCCCCCTCCTGGGGCTGGATGCCGCAGCAGGGTCCCAGTATCCCCTGGGAAAACACCTGATCCGGTATCTGTTCCATGGGCATGTAGGTCCCTCTGCAGGGGGCCTGGACCCTGACGACATTCTTTTTGCCTGTCAGCCTGGAAAAAAAGTTCATATCAGATCCCTGCCTTTTCCTTGAAGGCCTCCGCAACGAACTGCACGTTGGGGCCAATGACTATCTGTACCGTGTTGCCGCCGGACTTCACGGAGCCGGGAGCTCCCGCAGCCTTGACGGCCTTTTCGTCAAAGAGGCTCAGGTCCCTGAGCTCCAGTCTCAGTCTGGTGAAGCAGCAGTCGGCAGCGGCCACGTTGCCGGCGCCTCCCACCGCAGCGAGCAGAGCCTCTGCCAGAGCCTCGTCCTTGCCGGCATTCTTGGTCTTGGCGGGAGCGGCCTCCTCGTCCTCGTCCTCTCTGCCGGGAGTCCTGAGGTCAAACCGGAGGATGGCAAAGCGGAACACCAGATAAAATATCACAAAGGCGGCCAGGCCCAGAGGCAATATCATCCAGGTCTTGGCGGCGGCGGGCAGCGACGCGGAAAAGATCAGGTCCGTGAGACCCGCCGAAAAGCTGAAGCCGGCCCGGAAGCCAAGGAGCACGGTGGCCCAGGTAAACACCCCGTAGAGCAGAGCGTATATGAGGTAGAGGCCGGGAGCCAGGAACATAAAGGCAAATTCAAAGGGCTCCGTGACGCCGCACACGAAGGCGCAGAGGGCGGAGGAAAACAGTATACCCATGGCGGCCGCCTTTTTGCGGGCGCACTGATATATGGCCAGAGCCGCGCCGGGGATACCGAACATCATGCAGGGGAAAAAGCCCGACATATACATACCCAGAGACCAGCCCACGTCTTCGGAGGTCTTGCCCGCCCAGAAGTTGGACAGGTCGCCCAGACCTATGGTGTCAAACCAGAACACGTTGTTGAGAGCGTGGTGCATGCCGATGGGGATGAGCAGCCGGTTGAAAAAGGCGTAGAGGCCTGCGCCCACGGCGCCGAGACCTGCGATAAACTCGCCAAAGTTGATGAGCCCCTTGAAGCACACGGGCCAGAGGAAGGCCAGCGCGCAGGCTATGACGATGGATATGAGGCCGGCGATAATGGCCACGCAGCGCTTGCCGCTGAAAAACGACAGCCAGTCAGGCAGCTTGGTCCCCTTGAATTTGTTGTAGCAGCCCGAGCCGATGATTCCGGAGAGGATGCCTATGAAGGGGTTGGATATCTTGCCGAAGGCCAGCAGCATATTCGGGTCGTCGTTGACGTAGGGCAGGACCTTGACGATGTAATCCTTGTCCAGCAGGTTGGTGATGATGAGCCAGCTCACCAGAGCAGCCAGACCGCCGACTCCGTCGTTGTCCTTGCTCATGCCCACGCCCACGCCTATGACGAACAGCCAGGGCAGGTTGTCGATGAGGGCGCCTCCCGCCTTGACGAGAAAGTTGCCTATATAGGCCGCCGCGCCTGCGATCTCACCGCCCTGCATGGTGGCGGGGCACAGGGCGTAGCCTATGCCCATGAGGATCCCGCAGAGGGGCAGGACAGCCACGGGCAGCATAAGGGATTTGCCCAATCTTTGCAAATACTTCATCATGATGATCAGTCTCCCAGTAGGCCGGCAGGATGCTCGTTTGCCGGCATGATTGCATACTTTTATATTATATCACAAAAATTCGTCCTCCCTCAACATCTGCGGAAAATCACGAAAAACATGGCATACGCCCGGCCCGGAAGGGCCCCGACAGCATCCGCGCCGGCATAGATTTTCTGCAGGATTACGAAATCATCGTGCATCCCCGCTGCGTGAACTTTCTGACCGAGATCAACGCGTATATGTGGGACACGGACAAATACGACAACAGGCTGAACAGGCCGCAGGATTACATGAACCACCTGATGGACGCCATGCGCTATGCGGTGGAGGACATCGCAAAGGGAGACATCTTTTCGTTTAACTGATGGCTAAGAAGAAGGAGTTCCGGGGGAAGCTGGAGGAGACCACCAGGCGCTTCAAGCGCCGGGCCCAGCGGCAGGACGCCGCGGTGCTGGCCGTTGTTCTCCGGGAGTGGAACCGTCTGCTGGCCAAGCTGCTGGTGAAGGCCGGGAAGCTGAAGGAAGCCGGGGCCTCCGAAGCTGCGGCAGCCCGGGCCGAGACCCTGGCAAAGGAAGCCGGGGAGCAGGTGGAGGCGCTGAACAAGAAGCTCTGCCCTGTCATTGAGAAAGGGCAGGAAGCCGCCATAGAGACAGGCATCGAGCAGGCTGAGACCGTCCTTGCCGAAGCCGGCGCGCCGGCAAGCTCCATGGTCCGCGTGAACAAGGAAGCCTTCGAGACCATGATCGGCATGACTCAGGACGGCTCTCCCCTCCGGGATGTCCTGGACAAGGGCGCCGGCTACAGCATCAAGGAAGCCGTCATGAACGTCCTGAAGGACGGCATCGCCCAGGGCAAGAACCCGGAGGAGATCGCCCGGGAGATGGTGCGCCTGGGCTATACCAGCCGGAAGCACGCGCTGCTGGTGGCTCGCACCGAGGTGATGCGCGCTTACCGGATCTCCACCAAGGAGACCTATGAGGCAAACGGTGTGGAGAAGGCCATCTGGTGCGCTTCGGAGAGCTCTGCCACCTGCGCCGCCTGCTGGTGCATGGACGGCCGGGCCTTTTAACCCCAGCGAAACTTTTTTCGCTGGGGACCCCGAAGAGTGCCGGGCGGGAGTATCCGGGGCCCCCGCCGGAAAATTTCACATTTTCCGGTGGGGTTAAAGCGATCACCCCAACGGCCGCTGCACCATGATCCCGGTCACCCTAACCCCACGAAAACTTTTTTTCGCGGGGACCCCGTAATCTATCATCCGGGCATATCGGGGTCCCCGCCGGAAAATTTCACATTTTCCGGCGGGGTTAAGGCAGCGAGGAGCGGTTCAAAGAGAGGCTGTCCGAGGAGGAGCAGAAGCGGGTCCTGGGACCGAAGCGCTACGAGCTGTGGAAGGAAGACAAGCTGAAGTGGGAGGACATCCCGGCGGTGAAGCCCAATGACACCTACGGCCCGACGCTGGGGATATCCCCGCTGAAGGACGGGAAAGCGCCTGCACCCGCGAAAGCAAACAACACTGTTTGGGCAAATAACCCGGAAAAAGACAATGAACAAATGTCGGCGAGGGATGATGAGCAGATAAAAGAGGCAAGGAAAGGCAAAACTTCTTCCGTTACGAAATATTATGCAGAAGAACTAAAAAGCGGCGTTCATACGCTGGATGACCAGCGGGAACACTCTTTGTTTGTCGAGAGTCTAATAAAAGGTCTTGCTCTTACTAAAATATATATAAAAGCAGAGAACGCCGATAAAATCGACGACATCAAGATACCAAAAGAAGAAATGCCTGAAGGATGGGACGACAGCACAAAAACGAAAGTGTGGGCGCATTTCAAAGATCTTGTTAAAGAATCAGAAGCCTTTAACAACTCAAATGAAGTCGCATTTACCCTGAACAAAAATGCTGATTTTCACGAATCGTTTTATGGTGATGAGAATTCTGTTACCATTTGCACCTCTGAGTCGACAATTTATGTGTTGCACAATCACCCTAACGGTTCATCGTTTTCTCCGGATGATTTTAGAGTGTTTACTGAATCTAATAGCGTTAAAAATTTTTCCTTGATAACGAACACTTGTAGAAGGATAGAAATTCTTACCAAGCTTGATGGGTTTGATGAAAGCTTGTTTAAGAGTATTGTAAATAACGCAGAGTTTACACGGCCGGAAAACGCTATTAGTTATATCAAGCAAAAGCTATTAGAAGAACCTGTTGGGGTAAAGTGGAGTGTCTATTATGAACAAGAAAACGATAACCATAAATGATGGATTTGAATACAACCGTAAACTACTTTTGAAAAAACGGGCGGAATATATTCATAGATTAGAAACCGACCCTGCTTTTGTGAAAGAAAAAAAAGAATCATCTGCATGGCCGGAAATATACGCTGTTATCAAAAAAGAAGGCATTAAGCTCGCCGGCGAAGATGACTGACCAAAATACGGGACACACCCCGCTCTCATTGTGAGGGCGGGGGTTTTTATTGACAAGGAAAAAATATGGCAGTAATCAGAATCAAAGTTGACGGACACCTGGCGCAGTGCGTCTCGGTGGAGCCCATGGCCACCGGCAGCGCCGGGGTGGACTCGGTGATCATAGACAGACTGGGCGGCGACTGGGACGGCTTCGGCCTTGCCGCTGCCTTCAAGACCGAGGGCGGGGTGTATTATTCCGTGGTAACAGACGGGTCCGCGCCCATACCGGCTGCCGCGCTGGCGTATAAGCGCTTCGGCATCGCTCTTTACGGCACCCGGGGCGCCGAAAGCTCGGAGCAGAGATACACCACCAACTTTGTCCCCGTGGCGATCCCCGAAGGGTCTGCCGGCGGCGGCGCTGTCCCTCCGGAGCCCTCCGAGAGATTGTACAGCCAGGTGGTAGCCATAGCAGAGCACGCCGAGAGCGTCGAAATGGGATGCAACAGGATCGCTGCGGAGAAAAAACAAAAGCCTATGGGCAGACGCCCGGAGATCATCTTCTGTCTTGCATTACAGACCTTATCAACTGCCCGTGAAAATCTATTTCATAATAATCGTCTTCAAAATCATACAGGCATATCCGGTCTTCTTTGATCTCGAATTCTTTTTTACCGGTCACCGACACAAAAATATCCCGTCCGCTAAAGCTCCAGACCTCTTCCAGCTCTTCATTCAGCATAAGGATGTCGAGCTCACCGTGGATCAGATATCCGCCATTTACCGAAAAGATCCCGAACTTGCTTGCCTGATCTGCAAAAGCCATTGTCCGAAGGATACGCCCCGAAGCCACGTCGATCTGAGTGACCCCGCAGCACTGAAGAATGGTCATGACATCACCCCGCAGCGCCGCGCAGTTTCTGTCATGGTCGAAATACTTATCTGCGACAAGAGCGACGGTGTATTCTCTGTCCTTAAGTCTGATGCGGACGGACATGACTCTCCGGTCCGGATCCCTCGAAATACCGTGGGGATCGAGGACGATATCGTATATGCTGCTGAGATCCGCAACGGGACCGGATGCTTCTTCAACAGAGATCTCAGCAGAACAGAGTTCATTTTCGAGTCTTGTCATAGCATAAGCTCCTGGGACAGTTGACAATAGCTCCTGGAGATCGAGTCGATGATTAGTCCCGGAGACAAAAAAAGCCTCTGCTGTCCCACAGGACAAGAGAGGCGTCTGGTGGGCTGTACTGGATTTGAACCAGTGACCTCTTCCGTGTGAAGGAAGCGCGCTCCCGCTGCGCTAACAGCCCGTGCTTGGGTGGTGGGTTGTACTGGATTTGAACCAGTGACCTCTTCCGTGTCAAGGAAGCGCGCTCCCCCTGCGCCAACAACCCGCGGTGTCAAGTCTATTATACCACATTATCGCCGCTTTGTAAAGAAGCGGGGAGGTTATTCCCCGTTTTTTTCTCAAAAGCTCCGGGAGGGCTCCCCGCCGGGGCCCTGTGAATCCCGTGAAAAAGTGGTATAATATAGTATGGTATTATTATTCATGCGAAAGGACTACAGTATATGAGCGGTCTTGTGATCATTCTCATTGCCATCGTCGTACTGGGAGCCGGCTATCTGCTCTACGGCCGTCATCTTGCCAACAAGTGGGGCATCGATCCCGGCGCCAAGACTCCGGCCTACACGGAAAACGACGGCGTTGACTACGTTCCCGGCGCTCCGGGCGTGGTATTCGGACATCAGTTTGCCTCCATAGCCGGGGCAGGCCCCATCAACGGCCCCATCCAGGCGGCCATGTTCGGCTGGCTGCCGGTGCTCCTGTGGATATTCATCGGCGGAGTGTTCATAGGCGGAGTGCAGGACTTTGCCGCCATGTACGCCTCCGTGAAAAACAAGGGGCGCTCCATCGGCTACATCATCGAGCTCTACATTGGCAAGCTGGGCAAAAAGCTGTTTCTGGCCTTTACCTGGCTGTTCAGCATACTGGTGACCGCCGCCTTTGCGGACATTGTGGCCAAGACCTTCAACGGCGTGGGAGGCACCCCCGAGGCCAATCTGGCCGGCGGTCAGGTGTCCATGACCAGCGTATTGTTCATATTCCTGGCCGTGGCCCTGGGCTTTATCCTCAGATCCGGCAAATTGTCCACTGCCCTGAACACGGTGATCACGGTGCTGTTTCTGGTGCTGTCCGTGGCTCTGGGTATGCTGCTGCCCGTCTATCTGGACACCAACACCTGGCACATCATCACCTTCATATACATAGCCATAGCCTCCGTCACCCCCGTGTGGGCCCTCTTGCAGCCCCGAGACTATCTGAACAGCTATCTGCTGGTAGCCATGATCCTGCTGGCAGCGGGAGGCATCATCGTGGCCAATCCCACCATGCAGCTCACCGGCTTTGCGGGCTGGCAGGTGAACGGTCAGACCATCTTTCCATATCTGTTCGTCACGGTGGCCTGCGGAGCCGTATCGGGCTTCCACGCTCTGGTAGCCTCAGGCACCGCCTCCAAGCAGGTGCAAAACGAAAGGCACATGCTGCCCATCTCCTACGGCGCCATGATGATGGAATGCCTGCTGGCAGTCATTTCCATAGTGGCCGTGGGCGCCTGCTATACCACCCAGACTCTGGCCGGCGCAGGCACTCCCACCGTGGTCTTTGCCAACTCCATATCCGGCTTCCTGACCGACATAGGCCTGCCCGCCTCCCTGTCCTACACCCTGCTGACCCTGGCGGTGTCGGCCTTTGCCCTGACCAGCCTGGACTCGGTGGCCAGGATCGGACGCCTGTCCTGGCAGGAGATGTTTCTGGACTCCTCCATCGCAGACAGCGACATCAAGGGGCTCCGGGCCCTGGCGGTGAACAAATACTTTGCCACCCTGGTCACTCTGGTATTTGCCTATTCGCTGGCCAAGGTGGGCTATGCCAATATCTGGCCCCTCTTCGGCAGCGCCAACCAGCTGCTGTCGGCTCTGGCCCTCATAGCCTGCGCCGTGTATCTCAAACGCACCAAGCGCAGAGGCGCCTATCTGTGGGTCCCCATGTTCCTGATGCTGGCAGTCACCCTCACCATGCTGGTGATCACGGTCATCACCCGGCGCGAAGGCAACCTGATGTTCGGCGACATACTGCAGGTAGTGATAGCAATAGCTCTCTTTATACTGGGCGTCATAGTAGCCGTGTCCGGCATCAGAAAGCTCTTTGCCCCCCAAACAGAGGAATAGGTCCAAAAACAGCAAGGCCCTCCCCAACGGGAGGGCTTTTTTGCTGCCGGCAGGCCGGTCACACTCTCACGTATTCCCTGACCGGTATGCTGCCCCTCACGACTTCCAGACTGCATTTGCCGTCTCTTATCCGGGCTATGCCGTAGCCGCCCGCCGCGCACACAAACACATCTGCGTCCTCGCTCCCGTGATACAGGGTGCGGCTGACGGCGTCATAGGACACTCCGCTGAAGGCCCACAGCAGCCCCCAGGAAGCCAGGGCCCGGGCGTACCAGTGGCCGCATTCGTATTCGTCATAGGGGTTCCGCCTTGCGCCGTCGTATCTCTTGCGGGCTGTCGCCACTATCTCCAGGGCCTCCTTTTTCCTGCCCAATGAGGCCAGGTGCCCGGCGGTCTGGTACTCTATACCGGTCCACACCTCGTCGGAGTAAGGAAAGGGTATCTCCGGCTTGCCGCCCCGGGGCCAGGAGCAGAGCAGGAGCCCTCCGTCCTTGCCCAGAGCATAGCCGGACCTCTGGGGATTGGCGTGGTCCCACAGCTCTTTCCGGAGGTTGCGGCGATACACGCTCTCCAGATGGCCCAGGGTCTTCTCTCTGTCCAGTATGTCTCCCAGTCCGCACCGCTTGGCCAGCCAGGCGCCGCAGACCCCGTCAGACAGGCAGCCGCTGCCCAGCTGGTACTTGGGCCCCATCCTCTCCAGCAGGGGGTCCCCCGCCGGGTCAAACACGGCCCGGAGCTTCTTCCACTCCGTCTGCTGGAAAAAGTATTCGCCGTTCCACAGCTCCGTCTCCATAAAGGTCCTGCCCTTCCGGTACAGGTCTTCATACCGGGAGCCGTCTTCTCCCAGAGCCTCCGCCATGACGCTCATGGCCTTCAGAGCCCCCAGATAAAAGGAGCTGCACATGGGATCGGGTCCCCAGAACTCTATGTCGTAGGTGTTGTGATGGGGCTCCCGCGGGACCCCCTGTTCCTCCGGGTCCCACTGGCCTATGCAGTAGTCCATGCTGCTTTTGGCCCGGGGCCACAGGGACCGGAGCCAGTCCGTATCGCCGGATATGCGCCACTCCCTATACAGCTTCATGATGCCGCCGGGCTGTCCGTCGGCAGCGGGGGGATAGTTGTGGGCGTTGGGCCTGATGGGCAGCAGCGTCCGAAACTGCTGATGTCCCTTCTCGTCCTGGTCTTCACCATACTCCGTCTCTCTCAAGCTCCTTTCCAGACGGGGGAACAGGTCGCACAGGGCCTGAGCGTAGTTCCACACGTGGGTGCAGGAGCCGTAGCAGCTGCCGAAGGTGTCGCACACCCCCTCCCAGCCCCAGAATCTGCCGTCCTTCTGCCTGAGCACCGTGGGAGATTTGAGGATGGACAGATTGGCCTCCGCCGCCTCCAGGACCGGCTCCGGCAGGGAGCCGGAGCAAAAGGCGTCGGCAAAGGCTCTCGACTCCTCGAGGAGATAGCTCCAGCGGGCTTCAAAGTCCTCCGCGGCCTCGTATATGCTGCTGAACCTGCCGGCATACCAGGGAGCGTAGCAGTCCTCCCCTTCTCCTTCCCGCAGGTCCGACTCCGGCACGTACCAGCACAGCCGCAGGGTGATGCTGCGCTTTTCCCCGGGCTCCAGCGCAAAGGGCGCAGATATCAGGGCTCCGGGGGACCTGTCGTCCTCCGCCCGCCTGTCCGGAGTCTCCCCGGCAGAGATGCAGTTCCACAGCATGGTCATGGTATCCTGTCCCGCCAGCCAGGTGCCTCTGTACAGCTCTGTGTCCACACAGGCCTCGGCGTCGCACCCGGCGCAAAAGGCCCCGGCGCTGCCCCGGACCCCCGTGTCCTCCTGCTCAAACACGAAGCCCCGGTCCCTCCGCCTCACATAGAGTCTGTCCCCGCCGCCTTCCGCGCCCATGAACTGCAGGGCCGCAAAATAGAACACGGCTTCCACGGGATCGGTCCCCCTGTTCTCAAAGCGGTAGGTCACCGCCGCGCAGGGCAGGGACGAATCGTCCTCATTCCCGGGGACAAAGGGAGAAAAGGCCTCCGCGGAGCAGACGAGAGGGACCGTGTGGTCCTCCAGCTCCACGGTGGCAAACGGAAAGCGGGAGGAGAACCGGCATTTTCTGAACCGGGGCAGCCCGTAGCTCTTGCCCGGCATGCCGTTGCCGGCGCCCAGAAAGCCCCGGACGGAGGCGCCCCATATCTTGCGCTCCTGCACCGGGCCCTCCAGCAGCCTGGCCCCCTGCCCCTTGACAGCCAGAGCGGCATACATATAGGGCTCGTTGAACAGGTCGGGCCTGTGCCTCAGGGACACGGAGCCAAAGGCTCCGGTGCCCTCTATGCATATCATGCCCGCTCCCATGCCTCCCAGAGGAAAGGCTATGTGCTCCAGATACTTGTCCTCATATACTCTTTTCACGGCTTTCTCCTTTTCCCGCCCGGGGCGGGCCCCTGCCTGCGCCGGCCTCTTACAGCCATATCACCCGGCCGCTGCCTGCGGCCCATACCGCCGCCAGGATCAATGCGATCACTATTGCGGCAGTCAGGGCCGCCGCCAGCTCCTTTTTTGACATCCTATTGTTTGTCCGCCAGCTCCAGAGCGGCGTCGATGGCGCTCTGCATCTGGGCCGTATTGCCCCTGTACTGGACGCTGTCCCTGCAGGAGCGGGAGTAGAGGGACATATAGTCCTCTCTCAGGGCCTTGTAGCGCCCGGCCATTTCCCTGAGACCCGCGGCAAAGTCAGCCGGGCTCAGGGCTCCCGTCAGCTTTTTGTCTCTCAGGAGCATCCGCTCGGCAATGAGGGCATAGGGCCGGGCCGACCAGAGGATCTCTTCGTAGAAGTCCCGGTTGAACCTGATATCCCCGTCTGCGGAGCCCATCAGCTTCTCCCCCTCCGCCGCCAGCGCGGCGACCTTCTCTGCCCGGGCCCGGGGATTGGCGATCCCGGACATGAAGTCGTTGTCCAGTATATCCCCGAATATCTCCATGAAATGATGTCCCAGATTGTAGTTGCCGGTCATATAATTGCTGCGGGAAAACACGTTGTTGTCCTCGTCCAGCCTTTCCACGGGCACCTGATTCACGTTGCCGGTGGTGACGATGCCCTTGCAGAGGGTGTCGTTCTTGGAGCCGAACACCACCAGCGAGAAGGCCTTGTCAAAATAATCCCTGTCCACCTTGCAGCCGTTCCAGCAGGCGGCGAAGTGATACATGGAGGGATATATCAGCACTCCCGGCAGATGTATGTGGCCGTAGTCGCCCCAGTCGCAGGTGATACTGCCCTCGGCCCCGTAGGGCATGCCCCGTTCCATGGTGACGTCGGTAAAGTCCATGGAAAAGGTCACGTCCGGCATGAATCTGGTGTGGCTGGACAGCCAGGGCATGACCCAGAAAGAGCGACCGCTCTTCTGGAGCAGCGGGTAGTCATAGTCCCAGCCGCCGTAAAACTCGGAGGTATAATAGCTGCCCACCGCTATGTCCCCGTCCAGCCGGTCCAGTGTCTTGGCCAGACCGTTGAGATGGCCCTCCGCCCTGAGCTGGCTCTGGGCTATGCACAGGGACATGCCGTGCCTGTTGCACACCTTGTTCAGGGTGTTGATATAGTCCGCCATCAGGCCCGGCAGCTCCTCCGCGGGAGTGCCCGAGGCCACAAAGCCGTAGTCGGCTATCTCCGTCACGTCCACGTTGATATACCTGCCCGGGAACGCCCGGCACACCTCGTCCAGCAGATCGCACACGAATTCCACCGCCTTCGGATCCCGGACGTCGATGGTCTGGGTCCAGGGATGGCCCTCGGCGCCTCCCTCGGGCATGGGGACCATATATTTTTTATAATCACCCCGGGAGGCGATGCGTTCCATGTGGCCCAGCACCTGCATCATGGGGTGTATCTCCATGCCGTATTGCCCGGCGTATCGGGAGAGCTCCAGATACTCCTCCCGGGTAAAGGCGTCCTCGGGAGCTATGTCCGGATACTTCTCAAATTTCAGCATGTCCTCCAGATACAGCTCGGTCACGTTGCTTTTGGCCAGAGCAAAAATGCCTATGAGCCGCCGGAGAGTCTCCGGCTTCAGCATCTGCCCCCGGCTGATGTCATACATCATGCCTCTGTATTTGAGGGCCGGCCGGTCCTTGATCCGCAGGGCTCTGATCTCCGGCTTGAAGGCAAACATCTGGACTATGGTCTCCATAGCGTAATAGAGCCCCGTCTCCGTGCAGGCAGCCCCCATGATGCCATCGGGGCCTGCGGAGACCTCGTAGGCCCCCTCTCCCCCGGCCTTCAGGGCCTCGTAATCCGCGGGACACCCGGTCCCCGGCCCCTCCAGCAGATACAGGGATATGGCGGAGCCTCCCCTGCCCTTGTCGGCTGTGGGCATCGTGACCCCGTCCCTCTCGGACAGCTTGGTCCGGAACTCCTCCAGGAGCCTGCCGTTTTTCACGTCGCCATACAGCAGGATGCCCTTTTGCTTCCTGATGTCGGCCGTTCCCTTTTCCCAGCAGATCTCTCTGGGCTGGGGCAGTATATATATTTGAGCCTTGTCCAGCTCCCGGGCGATCCTCGCCGGATCGGTGATCATTTTTTCGCCTCCTTTTGCATATATCGTCACGCTGAGCATGAGCAGCAGCAGCGCTGCGGTGATCCTGATCATAACGTCCTCCCGTTTTTGATGTCCACTATATTATAGTGTCCTTTTTTGCCTGCTGTCAACAGCGCTACGGGCAGAAAAAGGGGGCCTTTTTTTGTGGAAAACCGGCAGGATGATGTGATATAATAATTATGTATATATGAAATATTAGTTTATCTTTCAGAGGTATAGTATGAATAAACCCGTTATCGCAGGAGCAGGTCTTGCCTGTATGGATTATTTTGTAGTCGGCCCTCAGTGCGACTGGGGCGATATGTCCCTGTGCACCGACAATTACCAGCAGGGCGGCGGCCCTGTGGCCACCGCCATGGTAGCCTCGGCCAGGCTGGGAGGCGAGGTGACCCTCTACTCCTTCATCGGCGACGACGCCACCGGCGGAGACATAGTCAAGGAGCTCCGGGCGGAAGGCATAGACTGCCGCATCCCCTGCATCCCCGACGCCAACTCGGCCTTCAGCTATATATACATCAATCCCGAGAACGCGGACAGGACTATCTTCCACAGGCCTGCCAGCGCCATAGCCAAAATGAGCATCCCCGACGGCATGTTTGACTTTTCGGTCATAGACGGGGCCAGCGCTCTTCTCATAGACGACTTTTATCCCCATCTGCCGGTGCTGGCGTCGGACTACGCCCGCAAAAAGGGAGTCACCGTCATAGCCGACCTGAAGCCCTCCGAGGCCAATATGGCTCTGGTGAAGAACACCGACATCCTCATAGCTCCCAGCTATTATCCCGGCGAGCTGGGCTGCGCCGACCATCCCGAGAAGGCTCTGGAGGTCATGCACGGCATGGGCATCAAGATAGCCATAGTCACCCTGGGCAGCGAGGGCTGGATCTATTCCGACGGCTCCACCGTCAAGAAGGGCAACGCCTACAAGGTCAAGGCGGTGGACACCAACGGCGCGGGCGACACCTTCCACGGCGCCTTCACCTACGCCTATTCCATAGGCTACAGCCTGGACCGGTGCTGCGATTTTGCCAGCGCCGTAGCAGGCCTGAAGTGCACCAAGGCAGGAGGCAGAGCGGGCATCCCCGACTTCGATACCACCATGGAGTTCCTGAAGAAAAACAGCAGCATGGATTGGTGATCATGCCGAACAAGATCATAAAAGTGACTGGCGGACAGAGGCTCACAGGCTCTGTCCGCATCAGCGGCAGCAAGAACTCTTGTCTGGCCATCATGGCAGGCTCCCTGCTGGCAAAGGGGCCCGTCACACTGACCAACGTGCCGGACATCAGCGACGTCCACACCATGACCGAGGTCATCAGGTCCCTGGGAGTCTATTGCCAATACGACAAGGGCACTCTCCATATAGACGCCACCCACATACCCAACACCCACACGGACTACAAGTTCGTCAGCAAGATGCGGGCGTCCTTCAACGTGCTGGGGCCTGTGCTGGCCAGATGCGGAGAGGCCACCATCAGCCGTCCCGGAGGCTGCAATCTGGGCGAAAGGCCCATAGACTATCACATAGCGGGCCTCAAGAAGCTCTCGGCCAACGTCACGGACAAGCAGTCCTCCATCGAGGTCAATCACACGGGTCTCAAGGGCGCCAGTATATTCCTGGACAAGGACAGCGTCGGCGCCACGGAGCAGATCATGACGGCAGCCTGCCTGGCGGAAGGCAGGACCGTGATCATCAACTCCTCCATAGACCCGGACGTGATGGAGCTGGCCTCCTTCCTCAAGGCTCTGGGAGCCAATATCCGGGTCTCCAGGAAGGTCATTGAGATAGAGGGCGTCAGAGAGCTCCGGGGCACCGAGTATCCCATAGCCTTCGACCGCATAGAGGCGGGCACCTTTGCCGTATTCGGAGCCATCACCCGGGGCGACATACTCATCAGAGACGTGATACCCTCCCATATGATGAGCTTTCTCCTGAAGATGAAGGACGCGGGCGTGGGTATCGAGCTCACCGGGGACATGCAAAAGTCGGACCTGCGCATATTCATGGACCATCGTCCGTCTCCCACGGATATATTCACCAGCCCCTTCCCCGGCTTTCCCACCGACCTGATGCCGGCCTTCCTGACTCTCATGTCAGTGGCGGAAGGCACCAGCGTCATCACCGACACCATCTTCGTGGACAGATTCAAGTTCATAGACGAGCTGAAGCGTCTGGGCGTCAACGTCAAGCGCAATTCGGAGCAGGTGTGCATGGTCACGGGCGTTGACAGGCTGGCGGGCACAGACATCAAGTCCCCGGACCTGCGGGGCGGCACGGCCCTCATAGCGGCGGCTCTGGCCTCCGAAGGCGAGTCCAGGATACACAGGACGGAGCACATCTACCGGGGCTATGAGAACCTGACCGGCAAGCTGACCGGGCTCTCCGCCAGGGCGGAGATCATAGAGGAGGATTAAGTGGGTCTTACTCCGGAAATAGGCATCGACCTGGGGACTGCCAACATACTGGTATATCAGAAGAACAAGGGCATCGTGCTGAACGAGCCCTCCGTGGTGGCCAAAAACACCTCCACGGGCAGGATCATAGCCATAGGCCTCGAGGCCCAGGGCATGATCGGCCGCACCCCCCAGAACGTCATCACCACCCGCCCCCTGAAGGACGGGGTCATATCCGACTACACCACCACCCGGCAGATGCTGGAATACATCATCAGAGAGATCTGCAGGATACGGGTGTTCAAGCCCATAGTGGTGGCCGCTGTTCCCAGCCGCATCACTCAGGTGGAAAAAAGAGCCGTGAGGCTGGCCGCCCTTGAAAGCGGCGCCCGGGAAGCCATAGTGGTGGAGGAGCCCTGGGCGGCGGCTCTGGGCTCGGGCCTCAACATAGACAAGCCCGGCGGCGCCATGATCATAGACATAGGAGGCGGCACCACGGATATAGCGGTGCTGTCCATGAACGGCATAGTGCTGTCGGACTCCGACCGCATGGGCGGCGTCAAATTTGACGAATTCATCAAGAAATACGTCAAGAACCGCTACAGCCTGCTCATAGGCGACCCCATGGCCGAGGAGATCAAGATACAGATAGGCAGCGCCGTGCCTCTGGACAAGGAGCTGACCATGACCGTCAGCGGCAGAGACCTCATAGACGGCAACCCCAAGTCTCAGACCGTCACCTCCGCCGAGATCAGGGAAGTGCTGCTGCCCCATCTGGAGCGCATATGCGCCAAGATCAAGAGCATACTGGAGCAGACGCCTCCTGACCTGTGCTCCGACATCCTCAAGACCGGCATAGTGATCACGGGAGGCACCACCCTCATCAGAGGCTTTGACACTCTGGTCACCCAAAAGACCGGAGTCAAGGTCATCCGGTCTCCAGAGCCCCTGAAGGCCGTGGCTCTGGGCTGCGGCAAGGCGCTGGACATGCTGGATATGATCCGCACCAAATTCATCTCGGCCGGCAACGAATAAAACAAAGGGACTGCAGCTCTTGCAGTCCCGTATTTTTTGTGTGGCCGGCTACAGCTTCACGTTCTCGGGGAGAATGCCTCCCCCTGCCCTGTGCTGCCTGCCATAGAGATAAAAGATGGTGTAGGTATATATACCCCTGCCCCTGTCGTGATAATACAGCCTCACCCTTTCGCTCATGGCCAGAGACATGGAGTTTTGGGCGTAGAGGTATTTGGCTCCGTCCTTTTCTCCCACCCATAGGGTGACGTCGCCCTCCTTCATCAGAGTCACGCCCTCTTTCACGCTCCGCCAGCGGATACCCTTTTCCACAGGGCCTTCTCCGTCCCCCGCCAGCTCCCCGAAGAGCCTGTCCGACAGCAGATAGACGGTGCCCTTTTTGTCCGTATCGTAGCAGGCAAACTGTATCTCCCTTGCAGGCTCTTTGCCGAATTCGTTGGAGCAAAAGGTGAATTCGTCGGACCGGATATCCTCCCCGCCGGGAGTGAATATGACAAACCTGCGTGTGTCGTTTTTCCAGGCCCCGTCGGGGTCGCCCAGACCAAAGGAATCCCGGAGCCAGATGAAATATCTGTCTCCCCTGCGTCCTGCATAGGCGGACATGGGAAAGCCTCCTCCGCTCCAGAATATCAGAGGCAATGAGCCGTACTGTGGGTCCAGATACAGGCCCAGCCTCTGGACGTCCAGAGGACTCCAATCCGGCTCCTCCGAGCCTTCCTCAAAGGGGAGCAGGTCATACAGCTCCTTGCCCACGGCGTAGATGCCGCCGGAGGAGATGCCGTCGGGCATCACGTATCTTGCTTCCATGCCCTTCAGCGCCGGAGCCTTGGCCAGCTCTTGTTCGTCGGCCGGTATGACCCTGGCCTGAGGCCGCTCTTCGGCACCGAAAAACTGCAGCAGGGCGGCTTCGTCAAAGGGCTCCGCAGGCCCCTCCTCCGCCTTGTATTCCAGCACCACCGCCGACTCTTCATAGCCCCGGGCCACCAGCACGCCCTTTGTCATGGCCTCTCTGCCCGTCATGCGTCTCAGGGTCCGGTCCCTGTAGTCCCTGTCATAAAAGGTGTACACAGCTCCCGGGTCCAGCCCCAGGGGATATATGCGGTCGGCTCCCCCCATTCGCAGATAGGCGAGTATCATCCCCTCTCTGTTTTCGTAGTCGTTGAATTCCATGGCCAGGTTCTTTTCCCTGTCCAGACTGTAGGGGGTCAGCTGATAAAAATCCTTGTACATGTATGTGTGCAGGCTCTTCCATTCCTTCAGGGCCGCCATGGTCTCCTCTGTGATATCGGGAGCCCCTACGCCTATGGACAGGGTAGGCCTGCTGCGCACGTCGTACAGGCTGGCAATGTCCTGAAAGCCTGTGCCCACCATCACGTACCAGGAGAGAGCGCCGAAGACCTGACACTGCTGACTGATGGCAGGCCCCCAGTAGTCGCTTTTGGTGTGCATAAAGGAAAAGCGCAGGGTGGACAGGTCGTTGCGCCTGCCTCCGCCGGCGCAGGAGTCGAACACCAGCCCCGGATTCCTTTCTTCCAGAGCGGTCCAGGTAGCGATATAACCTGCGGCAGCCCTGTTTTCCGTCATGCCGGTCCGGGGGATACCCAGACGCTCAGCCTCTGTCTTGTCCCTGGCGGACCAGAAGGGCTCGTTCCAGATATTGTAGTCCTGACGATATACGGTCATGGCCTGCTCCTTGACCAGACTGTCCAGCAGGCGCAGGATATATTTCTGTACGGCGGGTTTGCCGTAGTCCACCAGCCCCAGAGCGGGGTCCGCCAGCTCCCCGGTGGCGACGGTGTATATCACGTTGTCCTCGCCCAGGGCTTCCGCGGCCTCGGTGCCCTTGTAGCACCTTTCCGGCTCCAGCCACAGGCAAAAGCCTATGTTTTTTTCCCTCAGCCTGTCCGCCAGGGCCCGCAGCTTGCCGTCTGCGTATTTTTCGTCGATGCTCCAGTTGCCGGTGGCGCCGGGAGTCATGTTCCCCATACCAAACCAGCCGTAGGCGCCGGCGTAGTCAAACTCGTAGGTGGCGTTGTAGAGCCTGCCTATCTCGTCCATCAGGGGATTGTCGATGCACTCCATATCCTTGTCATAGCCCGTGAGGTCGGAGCAGACAAACACGTTTTCCCTGAAGTCCCTTCTGCCCGTGTTCCTGAGGAAATTGTGCTCGATGATCCAGCGGCGCCACAGATTCTGCCCCGCCTGCCGGTCTCCGCCCTTATAAAAGAGGAGCACGGCCCCGGGCACCTTCAGCCTCTCGCCGGGCAGCAGAGCCAGGTCGGTCATTCGCTGACCCATCAGGAGCTCGATGCCCTTCCGGGCTCTCAGCAGTATCATCCAGCTGCCCTGCCAGTCCAGAGCCGCGATCACGCCCTTTTTCCCGCCGTTCAGGTTCACAAAGGGCAGATAGCCGGCGGTGGGAAGTCCCCTGTCCACCTCTATGCAAAAAGGATGGTCGGAGTCCAGCTCCGCCTTCAGGGGCTGATATTCCTGAGGCAGAGGCGGAAAGGCGGCGCTGCCGCGGTTGTAGTGGACGGTCCCCTTCCCAAAGGAGGCGATATTGCCGGCAAAGGCCTTGACGGCGCTGATGCGGGGTGAGGTCCGGCCGGATATATTGATGATCTCCGCCTCGTATTCCGTCAGGGGATAGCCCGGATACCCGGTGAGCCGGACGGATACCAGCAGGCCGCATTCAGGAGAAGTGTAGCCTATCTCCGTCACCAGACGGGTCGCCGGAGAGCCGGAGGCAGCATAGTCCGTCAGGGTGCGGGTCTTTTCCCTGCCGCATATCCACCGGAGCTCTTCCGAGGGCTTGCCGTCCACCAAAAAGGACACGGGCGGCGCAGGAGCTGCAAAAACCTTGTCCTCCCAGGCTCTGCGGGCGTCAAAGTCGCCGTAGGTCTCAGTAAAGGAGCGGGCCGAGACGACGCAGGCCAGAGCCGCCAGCCAGAGCGCCGCTATGATGGTGACCGGGAGATCGTGGAGCAGAAAAGACATGTCAGGCCTGTTCCTCCGAAGGGAGAGATTCCACAAAGTCGGGCGAAGACTTCATCTTGTGCAGCTGGTCTCCGTTGCAGATGACCACCAGCTTGTCCCCCGCCTGGAACTTGGTGTCCATATCCGGATTGGCCACCATCTCGCCGTCCGGATGTCTGACCGCCACTATGGTGACGTGGAACTCGCCCCGGAAGTTGGACTCCCGGATGGTCTTGCCCACCAGAGCGCTGTTTTCGGCTATGGTAAACTCTTCGAACAGGATGTCAAAGGAGTTGCCGTGGTAGGTGAGCTCGTTGAAATCAAACACTGTGGGCCGCAGGATGGCGGCGGCCATCTTTCTCCCGCCGAACAGATAGGGGGATATGACCTTGTTGGCCCCTGCCCTCTTCAGCTTGTCGGCGTTCTCCGCCTCTATGCTGCGGGCGACTATGTCCAGAGAGGGGTTCAGATTCCGGGCGGTGAGCACTATGAACACGTTTTCCTCGTCGCTGGGATACACCGCTATGAGGCCCTTTGCCCGGGAGATGCCCGCCAGCTCCAGAGCCTTGTCGGAGGAGGCGTTGCCCTTGACGTAGAGCAGGCGCTGATCTTCTATCTCCTCAAAATGGTCGGGGTTGCTCTCTATTATCACAAAGGGCACTCCCTCCGCTCCCAGATCCCTGGCGATCTGCCGTCCCATGCGGCCGTAGCCGCAGATGATATAGTGGTCGCTGGTCCCGTCCACTGCCTTCTGTATCTTTTCGGCCTTTTGCTTCATTTCTGTTTCGTACATAAGGTTTACAGCCTCCTTCGCTGCGTCATAATTGGGATCAAAAACCAGATCCACGTTCTTGAGCGACTTCATCTCCTCCATGTCATCCAGGTCGCAGGCCGTGGCAAATACTCCCTTGAAGCCGGCGTTGGCCAGGGCTATCTGCATATGCCGGACGGCGGTGACGTCATGGATGGTGGATATGACCCACTTTACGTTGGTGAGCTTCAGCTGGGACACGAAGCCGGGGCTTTCCGCATCTCCGTAGATGATGTTCTTGCCCAGATTGCGGCGCTCCGACACCACCATAGGGTCAAAGTCCACCTCCAGCAGCTTCTTTCCGTATTCGGAGAGGATGTCCGACAGGGTGGAGCCAAAGCCGCCGGCGCCTATGATCACGGCGTGATATCCGGACACGGTCTCCTCGTCGGTGTCCATATCCTCAGTGGCGCGCTTTTTGGCGCCTTCATGCCGGCCCGTCAGGGCGTCGATGGATTTGTTCAGGGCCTCGTAGAGTCTGGAGGAATAGTTCATGAGATACGAGGAGCTGAGACAGGTGGTGATGAGGGTCAGCACCATGAGACTGGTGGCGTCCTGATGCAGATGCCCCAGCCCTATGCCAAAGGTGGTAAGTATCAGTGAAAACTCACTGATCTGCGCCAGATTGATGCCGGACAAAAAGCCGGTGCGCTTTTTGTAGCCCATGACGTTCATGATGAGCATCACTATGTAGGGCTTGATCACCGTGACGAATATGACCACAGAGAAGGCGCCGGTGAGAGTGTCCAGTATGTTCTTGTCGTCAAAATCCAGGCCTATGATGATGAAGAAAAACACCAGCATAAAGTCCCTGATACCCGTGAGCAGAGAACTGATGGTGTAGCGGTACTCCTTGAAGCCGGCCAGGGTGATGCCCGCCAGAAAGGCGCCCACCTCCATGCCGAAGCCCGCCACCTCGCAAAAGCCTGCAAAGAGTATGGCCAGGCCCATGCTGATGATCATCAGGAACTCCTTGGACTTGGCTATGATCTTCAGGGTCCTGGGAAGTATCCATTTTGACAGGATGAATATCATGCCCGCCAGCACGGCGCCGTTGCCCGCCAGCTTCAGCATCCTCATCCCGAAGGAGTCGTCGGACTTCACGAATATGGAATTCATCACTATCATAAAGACCACGGCGATGATGTCCTGGATGATGAGTATGCCCAGGTCTATCCTGCCGGGCAGGGAGTCGATCTCCTTTTTGTCCGACAGCACCTTGATGATGACTATGGTGGACGAAAAAGCCAGGCCCATGCCTATATAGATGGAGCCTATGGGCTTGAAGCCCATCAGCAGAGCCATGCCGTAGCCTGCCAGAGCCGTGATGAGCACCTGCAGGGTGCCTATCTTCATGGCGTTGCCCATGCTCTTCAGCACGCCCACGTCCAGCTTGAGCCCCACGATAAACAGCAGCAGAGTCAGTCCGAAGTCGGACAGCTCCTTGAACTGCTCCGTGTCTATACGGTCGTCTATACCCAGCAGGTTGATGATGAGGCCCACCAGGATATAGCCTACCAGCATGGGCTGCTTGAATTTCTGGGTGACAAAGCTCATGCCTATCAGGGCCAGTATCAGGAACACCATAGGCATCAGCAAACTCAGTTCATGAGGCATAGATCACTCTCCTTGTTGGGGGACGTCTCCGGCAGCCTGCGCCTGCAGGGTGTCGCCGGAATAGTCGAGCACACATACTCCCTCCGGCGCAGAGACCGACAGAGTCTTATTCTGTTCGTCGAGGCGGCAGCGGTCCATGGCGTCGTCGCTGCCCGTCAGCACCGCCAGCAGCCTGTGGCTGGTCCTGTAGGCTTCCCTGACCGTCAATACGCTGTGGGTGCTTTCGTGACCGGTGACCCAGTCCTCCAGCAGATAGCCGGTGCCGATGGAATAGCTCCAGGAAGCCGGCTTGAAGAGATGCACCCTCAGGGTCCTGGGCTCCGGAGCCGACTCCACCAGAGAAAAGCCCTGGACCGGGTCCAGACTGTTGACATAAAACCGGCCGTTGCCGTGCCACAGCCACTGGATGCAGCCGGCGGCGGGACTCTGGATATTGTCATACATCACTATGATGTCCGGCTTGACAAAGGCTATGCTGCGGTAAAAGGGCAGCTCTTCTCCGTTGCAGTCATACACAGCCCGGGCGGTGACCAGGTCCGCCAGCTCGCCGGCATGAAAGCCTGTGATGGTGCCCTCCGTCTCGCTGACCACGTTGACGCCTTCGTGATATATGGAATTGTGGGCCGTCTCGCTCCTGTATCTGTCAAAAAAGTTGGGCTGCTGCGACCAGGCGATGCCGTTGTTGATCAGCATGTTGGAGCTCCCCAGAAACAGCTGTATGTCGTTCTGGGTGCAGTAGCGGTCGCCGTAGGGGGTGGCCACGGAGCGGGTGCTTTTGAGGCTGATGAGCATGTCGTTCCTGTCGTAGCCGCTCCTGAGGACCGCAAAGCCCGCAAAGGGATATATGACGCTCCGGCCCCTGGGGGCAGCCGCGCCGGCTGGATAGTCCATAAAGAATATCTCTTCCGGCTGGGCCCATCTGCCGGGCATCCTTTCCCGGGAGATGCCCCAGCCTATGAGGGGGTCTGCAAACCACACCGCCAGAGCCCTGGAGGCAAAGCCGTAGAGCTGCCTGCCTATGGACAGCTTCACGTCGTCCTCCATGATGTTGATCTCTCCGGCCAGCGGGGCCGCCAGATCTATGGCGAACCTGCGGGACCGGGCCAGAGCCGGATGCTGCCGGTGGTCTATGCCGGAAAAGGAGTAGAGGGCGTTGATGAAGAGGCATATGCTCCCCATGACGTATTGCCACCGTATCACGCCTCTCATATGGCTCCCGTCGGGAGGGATAGTGTCCAGATAGTCCAGGATATGCTTTGCTGCGGCGTCGAACCAGCGGCTGCTCCGGACGTCATAATCCGACAGCAGCATGGCGGACATACACAGCGAGACGGCTATATCGCACACTACGTCCCTGTCCGCTCCCGCCTCTTCGGAGGGCCCGGACAGTATCTCGCAGAGCCTCTGGGACACGGCGCAGAGATATCTTTTGACCTTGTCTATGAGCTCCGGATCCCCGTGGGCGCCGAAGGTGTCCGCCAGCACGGACAGCCCCTTCACCACCGCCGCCGTCTCCGGCGAAGCCACTCCGAAAGAGACTCCCCGGCCACCGGCAAAGACCGGCTCCGCCAAAAAGCTCTCCATGGCTTCCTCCGCCAGCTCCACGTATTTGCGGTCCCCGGTGAGGAGCATCATGGCGCTGATGGCGAAGAGCCTGGTCTTCAGGCTCATGAGACCGTAGGAGCGGGGGGCGTGTTTCTTGTCTATATCCAGAGCGATGCAGTCCGGATTGAAGAGAGCCCCGGTGTCCTCTTCGGCAAGGCGGGCGATATGCCTCAGCATATCCCCGTATCTCACCAGCTCCAGCCGGTCCAGGGTCCTGCGCAGGCGGTCACCGTCCGCCAGGAGAAAGGGCTCCTTTCTGCGGGAGCAGCCCGCCCAGTCAAAGGCAGGCATCAGCGTTCCAGCTCGCCCAGTCTGAGCCCCTTGCCGCAGACTATGATGCGGTCGGTCTCCTCCAGCACGGCAGCGCCGTCGGGCAGGGCGATGACCTCGTCCCCCCGCTGCAGCGCCAGCAGGCTGACGCCGGCGGGCATCTTCTTCACAAAGGCCTCCACCGTGAGCCCCCGATACCTGTCGGAGACCATCAGGGCCTCCACGGCGTAGCCGTTGGACAGGGTCATCTTGTCGTCTATCTTGGGCTTCACCAGCTTTTCGGCCATGTGGTCGGCTATCTCTATCTCGGGAAACACGGTCTGGTCCACTCCCAGCTTGGAGAGGATCTCCGCGTGCTTGCGCCGGACGGTCCTGCCTATGATCCTTTTGGCCTTCAGCTCCTTCAGGGTGATGGCGATGGACACGCTGTCCTCCAGATTGGAGCCTCTGGCTATGACGCACACGTCAAAATCCGCCACTCCGAGAGAGGCCAGCGCCTGCTCGTCGGCGGGGTTCATCTCTATGGCCTGGGTGACGTGGTCGGCCATACGGGCCACTATCTGAGGGTCCGAGTCCACGCCCACCACGTCGGCGCCCAGCTCGTAGAGCTGGCGGGCCAGCTCCGCTCCGAAATAGCCCATGCCCAGGATCAAAAAGCTCTTGTTGCCGGTCCTGCGCTGCTGTTCATTCTTATCCGATAACGATATCATCTTCAGGCAACCTTCTCATTAATTTTTTGTCGGTAAACACTACTATGTTGAAAAAGGTAATGGAACCGATCCTTCCGATAAACATAGCGATCATCAATATCAGCTTGCCCCAGGGGGACAGCTGAGCCGATATACCCGTGCTGAGTCCCACTGTGCCTACGGCGCTGATGACCTCGAACTGCAGCCGGGTCAGGTCGGAGCACACGGAGGAGGACTCGGTGTATGACAGGAGCACCGTGACTCCCAGCACCATCAGTATGCCCAGAGCCGTCACGGCTATGGCCCGGTTCAGGTATTTGCCGGGCACCCTGCGGGAACATATCTCCACGTCGGGCTTGCCCCCCAGAGCGCTTTTGAGGGCGGCGTAGAGCACAGCCACTGTGGTGGTCTTGATGCCGCCGCCGGTACTCACGGGACAGCCTCCTATGAGCATCAGAGGCCCCAGGAGGTGCAGGCAGATGGCCGGCAGAGCCGAGGTGTTCATGGTGGTAAAGCCCGCCGTCCTGCAGGTCACGGACTCGCTGACGGACATGATGAACTTGCGCCACAGGGGCATGCCGGCAAAGGCGTCGGCATGCTCGCAGGCCAGTATGAGCACGGTCCCCAGGGCTACGAGTATGAGAGTGGTGTTCACCGCTATCACGGTGTGGGTGCTGTGCTTGCGTCTGGCAGCGGCGGAAAACAGCCTGAAGGGGCCCTCCGAGGCAGCGGTCCTGGCCAGGTCGGCGCACACGGCGTAGCCCAGCCCTCCCACGAACACCAGAGACGAAAGCACCAGACAAAAATAGACGTCTCCGCAAAAATGGGATAGGCCCGAGCCCTTGCCGTAGAGGACGCCCATCAGGTCAAAGCCTGCGTTGCAGAAGCTCATCACCGAGTGAAACACGGCGTACCACACAGACCGGAAGGAAAGGCCCAGCTCCGGCATGCCGGCAAATCGCACGAAATACAGGATGGCCCCCATTCCCTCTATGGACAGGGTGTAGAGCACAGTGTTTTTGGCCAGGTCGGCCATGCCTGCCAGATGGGTCTCCCCGTTGGACTGCATGATATGCACGGCAGAGGCTATGCCCAGCCGTTTGCCCATGAGCACGGCCATGGCCACGGCCACGGTCATATATCCCAGACCGCCTATCTGCACCAGGAGCAGTATCACCAGCTGGCCGAAAAAGGTGTAGGTCAGGGAGGTGTCGTGCACCGTCAGGCCCGTGATGCACACGGCGCTGGTGGAGGTAAAGGCGGAGTTGATCAGATCCGACGCCCCGTCAAGCCTGCTCACGGGAAGACTCAGCAAAAAGGTGCCCACGGCGATCACAGCTATGAAGCTGAAGGTGATCACCGCAGCCGTGTTTCTGATGTGTCTGGCCCGCCGGGACACAGCCTTTCTGACGGGCAGCCTGAGCTTGGTGAGATCCGGTATCACTCTCACAGTCTCTCCCTGATAAAGAATCTGCTCACGTCGGCCTTCAGGGTCCCGGGCATGAGTATCAGCACAGTGTCGTGCTCCTCAAAGACGGTGGCGGCCTGAGGTATGACGGAGGTGTCGTTGCGGAGGATGGATATGATGAGCACCCCCTTGGGCAGCCCCAGGTCTATGATGGAGACTCCCTTTGCCGGCGAGTCTTCCTCTATGTCTATCTGCACCACCTCTATGTTGCCGTTCTGCAGGGCGGTCACCGGTATCATGGGGCTGGACTCTATCTGCTTTTCCAGCATGTTGAAGATGATACGGGTGGAGGACACGGTCTGGTCTATGCCGGCTCTCTTGAAGAGCTCCTCGTTCTTGGGGTCTCTCAGGCGGCTGACGGTCCTGGGGACGCCGAACTTCTGCTTGGCTATGGTGCACACCACGTAGTTGTCCTCGTCGTAGCCCGTGGTGGCCACCACCACGTCGGCTCTCTCTATGCCCGCTTCCCGCAGGACGCCCAGCTCGCAGCCGTCTCCGTGGACTATGCTGTAGCCCGTATTGCGCTCCAGACTGCCTATCACGGACTTTTCCCTCTCTATGAGGACTATCTCGTTGCCCTGGGAATAGAGCTCTCTGGCCAGATAGGAGCCTATCTTGCCGCCGCCAATGATCAGGATGAATTTGCTGGTCCTCATTTCCGGGCTCCCGACAGATATTCGTCAATGCTGCGAAGGCCTCTGCCCAGGATGAAGTCCTGAGCTATGCCGGAGCCCAGACTGGTGACGCAGATGGTCTTGATGCCCAGCCCGGAAAAGATCTCCGCCCTCTCCGAGTCATAAAAACGGGCTATGACCATGGGCACGTTGAAATGCTCTTTGGCCAGCATGCTGCTCATGATATTTCTGTTGTCATAGTTGGTGGTGGCCACAAAGGCGTCTGCCTTGTCCAGCCCCGCCCTTTCCAGCACCTCTATCTCCAGACCGTTGCCTACTATGAAGTTGTCCCCCATGTCCTCGCTGCCGAGGCGTCTGGCGGAGGCGGCGTCCTTGTCTATCACCGTCACGTTGTGTCCGTTGCGGCGCATGAGGAGAGCCGTATTGGCGCCCATCCTGCCGCAGCCCAGTATAACCACGTTCATGAAGCTGATCCTTTGCCTAAAATGATTTTTGTAATGCCACTTATTTTATTATACCATATACGGCCCGAAAAGCAAATTCACTTTACCCTCACAGGCAAAATATGGTAAAATTATAATAGGGTGTTTTGCGGCCGCAGCTGCCGCAGGGGCCCTAATACATCACGATTTCAGGTACACGCTATGTCAAAAGTAAAAGTTTACGTCACACTCAAGCCTTCCCTGCTGGACGCTCAGGGCAAGGTCGTCAAGGTCGCTGCCGAGAACCTGGGCTACGACAACGTATCCTCGGTCAGGATAGGCAAGTTCATAGAGATGGAAGTCAACGGAGCTCCCGGCGACATCAGGCAGGACGTGGAAGAGCTGTGCTCCAAGCTGCTCTCTAACGTAGTCATCGAAAACTACAGATACGAGATAGAGGACTGACGTAATGAAATTCGGCGTTGTAATATTTCCGGGGTCCAATTGCGATCAGGACAGCTACTATTGCATCAGGGATGTGATAGGGCAGCCTGTGGATTATATCTGGCATCAGGACACGGACGTGTCGGACTACGACTGCATCATCCTCCCCGGCGGCTTTTCCTACGGCGATTACCTCAGGACCGGAGCCGTGGCGCGCTTTTCCCCTGTGATGCAGTCCATCATAGAGCACGTGGAACGGGGCGGCAGGCTCATAGGCATCTGCAACGGCTTTCAGATCCTCTGCGAAGCCCATCTTCTCCCCGGCGCTCTCATCACCAACAACAGACTCAAATTCATCTGCAAATACGTGGACCTCAGAGTGGAAAACGACACCTCCGACTTCACCTGCCTCTACACCAGGGGCCAGGTGCTGCGCATCCCCGTCGCCCACCATTCCGGCTGCTATTACGCAGACAGCGACACCATCAAGGGCCTGGAGGACCGGGGCGGCATACTGTTCCGCTACTGCCATGAGGACGGCAGCGTGGACGAAGCTGCCAACATCAACGGCTCCGCTGGCAACATAGCCGGCATCATCAACGCAAAGGGCAACGTGGCGGGCATGATGCCCCACCCCGAGCGCGCCGTAGAGGAGCTGCTGTGCTCCACCGACGGCATCAACGTATTCAGGTCACTGGTAGAAAGAATGGCATAAGGGGCAGGAATAGTATATGAAAACAGAGATCACCAACACACAGCCTATCGCTCCCGAGGTGTACAAGCCTATGGGTCTCCTGGAGCAGGAATACGACAGCATAGTAGAGATCCTTCACAGGCATCCCACCTACACTGAGGTAGGTATGTTTGCCGTGATGTGGAGCGAGCACTGCGGCTACAAATACTCCCGCCCCATCCTGAAATATTTCAAAAAATACAAGGAAGCCATCGAAGGCGAGGGTCTGGAGAACGCCGGCATCATCGACATAGGGGACGGCTACGGCATTTGCATGAAGATGGAGAGCCACAATCACCCCTCAGCCGTGGAGCCCTTCCAGGGCGCTGCCACCGGCGTGGGAGGCATCCTGAGAGACATATTCACCATGGGCGCACGCCCCATAGCCAATCTGAACAGCCTGCGCTTCGGCAATCTGGACAACGCCCACAACCGCTATCTCTTTGAGAGAGTGGTCAGCGGCATAGCCCACTACGGCAACTGCGTGGGAGTCCCCACCATTGGCGGCGAAGTGTATTTTGACGACTCCTACACGGGCAACCCGCTGCTGAACGCCATGGCCCTGGGCATACTCAGGACCGACGAAGTGGCCACAGCCGGCGCCCGGGGCGTGGGGAACACCGTGATGATAGTGGGCTCCGCCACCGGCAAGGACGGCATACACGGAGCCACCTTTGCCTCCGTGGAGCTGGGCCCCGACACGGAGGAGAGACGCCCCAACGTCCAGATGGGCGACCCCTTCCAGGAAAAGCTGCTGATAGAGGCCACCCTCGAAGCCCTGAAGACCGGCTACATCACCGGCATACAGGACATGGGCGCCGCCGGCATCACCTGCTCTACCTGCGAGATGTCCGCCAAGGGCAATACGGGCATGAGCATAGACATACGCAAGGTCCCCCTGAGAGAGGCGGACATGACCTCCTATGAGATCATGCTCTCCGAGTCTCAGGAAAGGATGCTGGCCGTGGTGGAAAAGGGACACGAGGAAGACGTGGCCAGGGTATTCCGCAAGTGGGGTCTGGCCGCAGTGGTCATAGGCGTGGTCACCGACGACGGCATAGTGCGCATCTACGACAACGGCGAGCTGGCGGCCTGCGTGCCCGCCAAGAGTCTGGCAGACGACGCTCCCACCTATTATCTGGACACCCGGGAGCCGGACTACATAGCAGCCGTCCAGAACACGGACCTGGCGCCCTACTCCGCTGACGAAGACGTGAACGGCAGCTTTCTCAGGCTCATAGGCTCCCTGTCCATCTCCTCCAAGGAATGGGTGTACAGGCAGTACGACCACATGGTCCAGACCAACACCTGCATACTCCCCGGCTCCGACTGCGCCATGCTGCGCATCAGAGGCACCTCCAAGGGAGTGGCGGCAGTCAGCGACTGCAACGGCAGATACGTGTATCTCGACCCCTTCAAGGGAGCTCAGATAGCGGTGGCGGAGGCTGCCAGAAACATCTCCGTCTCCGGCGCGAAGCCCAACGGTGTCACGGACTGCCTCAACTTCGGCAATCCCGAAAAGCCCGAGGCCTTCTGGCAGTTTGAGCAGGCCGTCAAGGGACTGGCAGAAGCATGCGAGGCCTTTGACACCCCGGTGATCTCAGGCAACGTCTCCTTTTACAACGAGACTCCCGAGGGCACCATATTCCCTACTCCCACCATCGGCATGAGCGGTCTGCTGGAAGACGTGTCAAAGCGCATGACCTCCTGCTTCAAAAAGGCGGGCGACGTCATCTGCCTCCTCTCCGGCACTCCTCTCGGCACCGAGGGCTTTGACGATCTGGGCGGCAGCGAATATCTCCACTGCATCCACGGCGTCACCGCCGGGGACGCCCCCTATCTCAATATAGAGGACGAGCTGAAGGTCCAGGCCTGCATACGGGATCTCATAGACAGGCGCCTCGTCACCTGCGCCCACGACGTCAGCGACGGCGGTCTGGCCGTATGTCTGGCAGAGTGCTGCATCAGAGGCGGCATAGGGGCAGAATGCGATCTCAGGACCGCCTCTCAGCCCGTGAACGCCCTCTTCTCCGAAGGCCAGTCCCGGATAGTCATATCCGCCGCGCCGGAGGCGGCAGAGGAGATAGCATCCCTCTGCGCCGCAGCCGGGGTGGAGCTGCTGGAGCTGGGCCGGGTCACCGACGGAGACAGCTTCTCCGTGAAGGTCAACGGCCGGGAGCTGATCTGCGAGAGCCTGGAGAAGATATCCTCCCTCTACAACGACGCCATTCCCGCCTACATGGACTAAAACACGAAGCCCCCGGGAACCCCCGGGGGCTTAATGTATCCATATGGATACAGGTATCAGAATTCCAGAGCAAATCTGATGCCGCCGTAATCTCTGCCGTCAAACCTCAGATAGCCCGCCCTGAACATATCGTTGAAGCGGATGCCGGCTCCCCAGGAGGAGCCTCCGTTGTACATCTCACCGTCCACGTAGACCCGGTCCTTTATCTCCAGAGACACGCTGCCAAAGGCCTTTTTGAGGGTGCAGCTGCCAAAGCCTGCGCTGGCATAGATGCGGGAGAAAAAGCCGCTCCTGTCCAGAAAGGTCAGCTCCTTGCCCACCACGCCGAAAAATGTGGTGCCTTCTCTCAGCTTGTTGGTCATATCCTTGGCGCCTATGCACAGGGAGGGGGTCACCGGGGTCTCCGGCAGCAGCTGGCAGCTGAAGCCGTACACGGTGGCGTCGTCCCGCACCAGCCTGGACAGGTCCAGGCCGGGGGTCCTGTAGTTGGACAGATTGAGCTCAAAGCCTCCCAGCCCGGCGGCCAGCTTCACGATGCCGGCGTCATGGGAGCCAAAATACACGTCGGCCACCACTCCGTCGGCCGCTCTGCCGGTGGGAGTGTAAATGACGTCCGCGGCGACAGCTCCGCCGGCAAGAGCCAGCGAGCAGAGGACTGCTGTGAGCAGCCCGAATACAGCGCCTCTAATGGTCATGGTCGTGCTCCCCTTCTATCTGAGGACCTCCGTGGATCATTTCCTTGCTTTCCGACACGGGTGACAGGGCAAAGCATTTGCAGTCCCCGGAGATGTCGGTCTTGACCTCTGTCTCAAAATCGTAAAAATCCAGAATATTCCCATTCTGACAGAACAGTCCGTTGGCAAACAGAGGCGTGTCTATGATTTCATAGTAGCCGGGCAGGAGACCGGTGACCTTCTGCTCGTTGAAGTCCACCAGAAAGACGCCGTTCATCTCGTCCTTGCCGTTGATGCCCACCATGACGCTCTGCCCGTTGAGAGAGATGGCTCCGTTGGATATTTCCGCATTGGTCTGATAGATGGGAGCAAAGTTCAGCTCGTCCTCCGAGCCTTCCGCGTGGGAATGGTTCTCGGGCACCTGTATGCCGAACACCGTATATACGGGCTTGTCCGGGTCGTTGCGCTCGAAGAGCTTGCCGGTGGCGATATAAAAGCTGCCGTCCGCCGACGCAGACACCGAGTCGATATCCATCAGGAGCTGCTCGTTGACCATGATCTCGTGGGCGTCGTTGCCGTTCATCACCAGCACGAATCTGTCCAGATGCTCGCCCCTGCTGACCACTGCCAGCATACCGTCGCCGTTTTTGGCCCACGTATAATCCTTGCAGACCAGGGTCTCGCCCCGCTCACTGACAAACTGCTGGAGCTGCTGTCTGGTGGGGATGATGTCTCTGGTGGTGCCGCCGGAGAGGTCGGTCTTGTAGAGCTTGCCCTTGGATATATAGGTGACATATGCGCCGTCGGGGGAGAAGCCCGGCTTGCTCTTGCTGTTGCCTCCCACCGTCAGAGCCTTGTTCTTTTTGCCGGTGGGACCTATGGTGAATATCTGGTCGATATCGTCCACGGGAGACACGTAGGCTATCTTGCCGCCTGATCTGGAGACGGCGATGCCGGAAATGTGAGCGCCGGTAAGAATGGTCTCCTTGGTGCCCTTGTTGATATTGAGCACCACCAGGTTCTCCGAATCACCGTCGATCTCGGCAAAGACCACGCTGTCATAGGCCTTGGGACCGGTGAACACGGTCCATCCGAACCACTGCTCAAACCTGCCGTTGACCGCGCACATCACAAATGCTATGAGTATCAGGATACCCAGTATCCCCAATATGCCCGCTACCTCGGGATGAAGTCTTTTTTTTCTGGGAGCTGCGTTGTTGTCCATATGTCACCTTGGTTTTCGCCCCGGAGGCTCAGCCTCCGTAAGCGGCGTTGTCTGAATGAAATCAAAGGGGGAACGCAGCCCGGAGGCGCGTTCCCCTGCCTATCAAGCCTTCATAGCCTTTTCGACTTCCACAGCCACGTTGACGGTGGCGCCCACCATGGGGTTGTTGCCCATGCCCATAAAGCCCATCATCTCTACGTGGGCGGGCACGGAGGAAGAGCCGGCGAACTGAGCGTCGGAATGCATCCTGCCCATAGTGTCGGTCATGCCGTAGGAAGCGGGACCGGCAGCCATATTGTCGGGATGGAGAGTCCTGCCGGTGCCTCCGCCGGAGGCCACGGAGAAGTACTTCTTGTTCTGCTCGATGCACTCCTTCTTGTAGGTGCCGGCCACCGGGTGCTGGAAGCGGGTGGGATTGGTGGAGTTGCCCGTAATGGAGACGGACACGTTCTCCAGATGCATGATGGCCACGCCCTCTCTCACGTCATCGGCGCCATAGCAGCGCACCTTGGCTCTCTCGCCGTCGGAGAAGGGGACCTCCCGGACCACGGACACCTTGCCCGTAGCATAGTCGAACTGAGTCTGCACGTAGGTAAAGCCGTTGATGCGGGATATGATATAGGCAGCATCCTTGCCCAGGCCGTTGAGGATGACCCGGAGAGGCTTTACTCTCGCCTTGTTGGCAGACTTGGCAAGACCTATGGCGCCTTCGGCGGCGGCAAAGGACTCGTGGCCTGCCAGAAAAGCGAAGCAGTCGGTCTCTTCCCTCAGGAGCATGGCTCCCAGTCTGCCGTGGCCCAGACCCACCTTGCGGTCGTCGGCCACAGAGCCGGGGATGCAGAAGGCCTGCAGGCCTTCGCCCAGTGTCTCGGCTATCTCCGAGGCCACCGTCAGACCCTTCTTGATGGCGATAGCGGCGCCTACCACGTAGGCGTATTTGGCGTTCTCAAAGCAAATGGGCTGTATAGCCTCCACCAGCTTGTATACGTCCAGACCCTTGTCCTTGCAGATCTGCTCGGCCTCTTCGATGGAAGAGATACCGTAGGACGCAAGGCACTTGTTGATCTGCTCGATCCTTCTGTCATAACTTTCAAATGTGATAGCCATATTCTCCTCCTACTCTGCTCTCGGGTCGATGACCTTGGCGGCATCGGCAAAACGGCCGTAGGTGCCGGTGAACTTTTTCAGCGCTTCGTTGGCATCCATACCCTTCTTGATGGCCTCCAGCATGGGACCCACCTTGACAAACTCGTAGCCTATGACCTCGCTGTTTGCGTCAAGAGCGATCCTGGAAACATAGCCCTCCGCCATTTCCAGATAGCGGGGACCCTTGGCCAGGGTGCCGTACATGGTGCCCACCTGGCTTCTGAGACCCTTGCCCAGGTCCTCCAGACCGGCGCCTATGGTCAGGCCGCCCTCGGAAAAAGCGGACTGGGTCCTGCCGTAAACTATCTGCAGGAACAGCTCTCTCATGGCCGTATTGATGGCGTCGCAGACCAGGTCTGTGTTCAGGGCTTCCAGCAGGGTCTTTCCGGGCAGTATCTCCGACGCCATGGCGGCGGAATGGGTCATGCCGGAGCAGCCTATGGTCTCCACCAGCGCTTCCTGGATGATACCGTCCTTCACGTTAAGGGTCAGCTTGCAGGCGCCCTGCTGAGGCGCGCACCACCCTATGCCGTGGGTCAGACCGGAGATATCGCTGATCTCCTTTGCCTGGACCCATTTGCCCTCTTCGGGAATAGGAGCAGGTCCGTGATTGCAGCCCTTGGTTACGGGACACATGACTTGCACTTCATGGCTATATTCCATACAATTCTCTCCTTATCAGAATAAATAGTCACCAGACATATATACTATTATAATTATACTACATATCGCCGGTTTTGGCAAATCTGCGGGACAAAAAAGGCCTGCCGCCGAAGCGGCAGGTCCCTAAAGTCTCAATGTCAGGGCTGACCGAAGAAGGGGAACATGCCTCCGAAGGGATCCTGTTCTCCGGGCTGAGGCTGCATCCTGGGCTGAGGCTGAGGCTGAGCCTGCTTGGCCAGCTCTTCCTGGCTGGGCATTTCCTCCAGCACCACGTCATAATCGACAGTCTGTCCGTTGTGTATGATGGTCAGCTTTATGCGCTCGCCGATCTTTTTCTTGCCCACTGCGGTGGACAGGGCTACGAGGGACTTGGCTGCATCCTTGCCCAGCTTCACCTTTTTGCCGTCAATGGCGGTGATGACGTCTCCTCTCTCTATGCCGGCCTTCTTGGCAGGGCTGCCTTCCATGACGTTCTCCACCAGTATGCCGTCTTCCTTGACCAGACCGGGCATGGTGCCATACTGGTTCTGTATCTGATCTCTGTATTCCTGATTGTAGACTCCCATGGTGATACCGATATAAGGTCTCTTGATGGAGCCTTCCTTGATGAGCTGGTCGCTGATCTGCTTGGCAGTATTGGAGGGCACGGCAAAGCCCACTCCCTCGCTGCCGCCCGACTGGGAGGCGATGGCCGTATTGATGCCTATGAGGTTGCCGCTGAGATCCGACAGAGCGCCTCCGGAGTTGCCGGGGTTGATGGCTGCGTCGGTCTGGATGATGGAGTCATAGGCCTGTCCGTTCAGGTCGAACTCGTCCCGCTTGGCGCTGATGATGCCGCAGGTGACGGTCTGTCCGATGCCCAGGGCGTTGCCTACTGCCACTACCCATTCTCCCACTTTGATCTTGTCCGAATCGGCAAACACGGCGCAGGGCAGATTGTCTGCCTTGATCTTGATGACGGCCAGGTCGGTCTTTCTGTCGGTGCCTATGACCCTTGCCTTGTGAGAGGTGTTGTCATACAGGGTCACCGTGACCTCTGCCATATCCTGGACCACGTGATTGTTGGTGAGGATATATCCGTCCTTGCTGATGATGACGCCGGAAGCGGAGCCCTTGGGGGTCTGCTGGGACATGCCGAAGAAGCCCGAGGACACCAGCTGGGGCTTGCCCACCGTGTCTATGTTCACCACGTATTTGCTCACCTTGTCGGCTGCCGTCTGGATGGCGTTGCCGCCTATGCCAGAGATGGCGGCGCTGACGGGAGCGGGAACTGCTGTGGGAGCGGCGGAAGAAGGCTTGCTGCCCGTAAACTTCAGGCAGAGCGAACATACCAAAAAACCTGCTACAAATATGGCTGCATAGCCTGCAAACTTTTTCATTTTATATAGTCTCCGTGAATGATCTTGGTGTGTGTCAAAGCCCGGTTCCGTACAAAGCGTTCAGGACCGCAGGCACCGTGACCAGCAGCGAACCGGCAGGTCCGGGATGGATCATGTCAGGGACCAGATCTATATAGGTCTTGGGGTCCAGGTCCAGCAGCTCCTTCCACTCGGGGAAGGTGTCTATGAGCCGGAACTTGTTTTCCCGGGCGATCCGGCGGAATTCCTCATAATAGCTGAGGTAGTCGGGCCGGCGCTGCAAATGCACGTCCATCATAGGATTGGTGACCATGATGATGATCTCGCATTTTCTGTTGTGCTTTTTGATGCGGCCGATCATGTTCTCCATGTTGGCCCGCGACTTGGCCACGTCTGTCTGGTAGTCCAGAAAGGCGTCGTTGACAGCAAATTCGAGGATCACCAGATCCGGGTCGTGGGCCAGGACTCTTTCGTCCAGATTGTCCACTCCCCAGCCGGACCACATGGCGCTTTTTGCGCCGTTGATGACCCGGACCTTGTCACCGTATTTGTCGGTGAGCTTCGTCCTTATGAGATCCACCCAGCCGCCCGTCTCCGTAAGAGAGGTGCCGTAGGTGACCATAGTCCGGGTCTTGCCCTTTTCCAGATCCCTGATAAAAGCAGTCTTGTCGGCTGCGGCTGCCTGCATGACGCAGACAGCCAGGAAAAAGACCGACAACATAAGCTTTGCGCTGACGAGCATTGAACTTGTGTTTTTCATTTTATATACGCTCCCATGGGACGCAATAGTTCCCGTATTTTTTATTTTATTTTGCTTACCAGATCTGCCATTTCCAGGGCTGCCATAGCCGCGTCAAAGCCCTTGTTGCCTGCCTTGGTCCCGGCACGCTCCACGGCCTGCTCTATGGTGTCCGAGGTCACCACGCCGAAGATGACGGGCACGCCGGTTTTGGCGGAAGCGGCGGCTATACCCTTGGCGGTCTCCTGACACACCAGATCGTAGTGGGAGGTGGCGCCCCGGATGACCGCGCCGAGACATATGACCGCGTCATACTGTCCCGACTCCGCCAGCCTGAGAGCACAAAGAGGCAGCTCAAAGGCTCCCGGGACCCGGACCACCGTCACGTTTTCCTCCGGAGCTCCGTGACGCGTCAAGGCGTCCAGAGCGCCGGCAAGCAGCTTGGAGGTGATAAAATCGTTGAATCGGCTGACTACTATGGCAAATTGTTTTTGCCCGGCTTCATAGCCGCCTTCGATAAGCTTGTAAGACATATTATTCTCCTCTGGTTATAACAGATGTCCCATCCGTGTTTTTTTCGTTGCCAGATATTCGGCGTTCTCGCTCCTGGGCCGCACCACCAGAGGCACCCTCTCGGTGATCTCCAGATCGTAGCCCCCCAGAGCCGCGTATTTGCCCGGGTTGTTGGTCATGAGCCGCAGCTTGCGGATGCCCAGCTCCCGGATGACCTGGGCCCCCAGGGAATAATCCCTCATGTCTGCGGGAAAGCCCAGCATCAGATTGGCGTCCACCGTGTCGGCGCCGTGCTCCTGCAGGTGATAGGCCTTCAGCTTGTTCACCAGGCCTATGCCCCTGCCCTCGTGATGTGGTATGTAGATCAGGGCTCCCCTGCCCTCCCGGGATATCATTTCCAGAGAGAGCCTCAGCTGCTCCCCGCAGTCGCACCTGTGGGACCCCAGCACGTCGCCCGTAAAGCAGGCGGAATGCATCCGCACCAGACAGGGCTCCCCATCGGACACGCAGCCCATGGTCAGGGCTATATAGGGCCCTGCCTCCACGTCCGTCTCGTAGGCGGAAGCGGTAAATACGCCGTAGTCATTGGGCAGCTCGCACTCGGCCACCTTGTGGACCAGACACTCGTGCTGCCTGCGGTATTTGATCAGCTCGGCTATGGTGGTCATCTTCAGGGAATACTTCTCCGCCAGCTTTTCCAGCTGGGGCACCCGGGCCATGGTCCCGTCCTCATTGAGTATCTCGCACAGGACTCCGGTCTCCTTCAGGCCGGCGATCCTGCAGAGGTCCACCACCGCCTCGGTGTGACCGGCTCTCACCAGCACGCCTCCGGGGGCTGCCTTCAGAGGATGGATGTGTCCGGGTCTGGCCAGATCCTCCGGCCGGGTGTCTTCGGAGGCCATGGCGTTGATGGTCCTGGCCCGGTCGGCGGCGGATATGCCCGTAGTGGTGCCCGCCAGGGCGTCCACGCTGACCGTAAAGGCCGTGGAATGCCGGGCCGTATTGTGAGACACCATCATGGGCAGAGCCAGCTCCTCCAGCCTTTTGGGAGTGGCGGGAGTGCAGATGAGCCCCCGGCCCGCCTTGGTGAGAAAATTCACGTCCTCGGCGGTGGTGAACTGAGCCGCCATGACGAAGTCACCTTCGTTCTCCCTGTCCTCATCGTCCACCACTATTATCATACGTCCCCGGCGCAGCTCCTCCGCCGCCTCGGGAATAGTCGCAAATCTCATATATCTACCTGCATAAAGCCGCTCTTGAGCAGCGCTTCCTTCAAGGGCTCGGCCGTGTCCCGTCCCAACAGCTTCTCGGTATATTTGGCCAGTATATCCGTCTCCAGATTCATCCTGTCCCCGGCCTTTTTCTCCCCCAGGGTGGTATTGGCCAGGGTGTGGGGGATCACCGCCACGGTAAAGCCGCTGCCCGACACCCGGGCCACGGTCAGGGATACGCCGTCCAGGGCCACGGAGCCCTTGGGGACGATATACCGCAGCAGGGGCCCGGGACAGACAAAGTCTATCTCCCGGGAGCCGCCTATCTCCCTGACGGAGCCCACCGTCGCCAGTCCGTCCACGTGTCCGGACACGAAGTGGCCTCCCAGAGGTCTGGACAGGGTCAGAGCTGTCTCCAGATTCACCCTCTCCCCCTTTTTGAGCAAGCCGAGAGCGGTGCGGCTCACGGTCTCTCTCACCGCGTCAAACCCCAGAGCGCCGCCGTCGGCGTCCGTCAGGGTCAGACACACTCCGTTTACAGCCACGGAGTCTCCCGTCTTCACACCGGAGAGTCCGGCTGCTATCCTTATCCTGTACACCGGGCCGGGCGTCACGCTCAGCACGGCGCCGATCGCTTCGGTCAATCCTGTAAACATGGGGCGACCTTCACCAATATATCTTCTCCTATGCGGCGCACTTCCTTCACTGTGACAGAGTGGGCGTCCTCTATGAGGACCGCCGTATCTCCTCCGCCCTGCCCTACCGCCGCGCTGTCATTCAGGAGCTTGGGGGCGTAGAAAAACAGTCCCTCGTCCCAGAGCCCCTCTTTGACAAAGCTGCCTGCGGTCCGGGCGCCGCCCTCCACCAGCAGGGACATTATGCCTATGTCGGCCAATATGGCCAGCAGCTCCCTCAGCCTGCCCTCCCGGTAGGTGATCAGGCAATAGCCCTCCCGGTCCTCCGTCTTGTTGGCATCTCCGGGCCGGGCAAATATCACGGGCCCGCCGGGAGCCCGGAATATGTTGTGCTCCCGGGTCTCCGGGATGGCGGAGGTAAGGACTATCCTGCAGGGCTGCTTTACCCGGGCGCCTCCCGTTCTGGCGGAAAGGGACGGGTCGTCCCGGCGGAAGGTATTGCCTCCCACCAGCACTCCGTCGCATTTGCTGCGCAGCCGGTGGACGAGACGCCGGGACCTCTCGGAGGATATCCACTTCGAATCCCCCGAGGCAGCGGCAGTCTTGCCGTCCAGTGTCATGGCCTGCTTCAGTATCACAAAGGGCCTGTGAAGGGTCCTGTGGGTGATGTATTCCCTGTTCAGGGCCCGGCACTCTTCCTCCAGCACGCCGCACACGGTCTCAATGCCTGCCCGGCGCAGGGTCTCTATGCCCCCTCCCGACACCTTGCTGTCCGGGTCCTGCATGCCTATGAACACCCTCCTGACTCCCGCTTTGATGAGAGCGTCGGCGCAGGGCGGGGTCTTGCCGTAGTGACAGCAGGGCTCCAGAGTGACATAGACGTCGGCGCCCCGGGCGTCGGGACAGCCGGCCAGAGCGTTGATCTCGGCGTGGGCCGCGCCGGCCCGCCGGTGGGCTCCCCGGCCCAGTATGGCTCCGTCCCGGACTATGACTGCCCCCACCCGGGGATTGGGTGAAGGATCGTATTTGGAGGCCAGACGAATGGCCAGACGCATATATTCGGTGTTCATCTTCTGCGAAATTCGGCTCTCGTCAGCAGCAGATCCCACACCAGAAAGGCCGTCATCACCAGCATCAGCGCCAGCACCGCGGCCAGATATCCCAGCATGGCCCTCACTCCCAGAACGGTCCGGAGATAGGGAAAGACTGCGAACAGCCCGAAGCACAGCTCGGTGGCGGCAAACAGGGAGGTGCGTATGAACTTGCGCAGAGTTCCTGCCAGAGAGGGGTCCTTTTTCCACATGACCAGCTCCCGCGCAAAAAACGCCGCCACCACCAGCATGCAGAGGGACAGCAGGACTATCATCCTCTCAGAGACTCAATGGCGTCCCGTCTGGACAGAGTCTTGTTGGCAAAGACGTAATTGCCGGCCACCAGCATATTGGCTCCCGCGCTGATGACCTGCTTTGCGGTCACGTTGTCTATGCCTCCGTCCACGGTGATATCCAGATCCAGGCCCCGGCTGTCGGCCATACGTCTGACAGCCTCTATCTTTTTCAGCATGGAGTCTATGAATTTCTGGCCGCCGAAGCCCGGGTTCACGGTCATGACCAGCACCGAGTCCAGATCCTCCAGCACGTATTCCAGAGTATTCTCGTTGGTGTGGGGGTTGAGAGCCACTCCTGCCTTTTTGCCTGTGGCCCTGATATTCTGCACGGTCCGGTGCAGATGGACGCAGGCCTCTTCGTGGACGGTGATCTCCCTGACCAGGTCGGGCTTGGCAAACTGCTCTATGTATTTGTCCGGATCCTCTATCATGAGATGCACGTAAAAAGGCAGGCTGCTGACGGCGGCGCAGGCGGCCAGAAAGCCGGGGCCAAAGGTGATATTGGGCACGAAATGCCCGTCCATCACGTCGCAGTGCACTGCGTCGGCTCCCGCCGTCTCGATGCTCTTCAGCTCCTTGTCCATACAGGCAAAATCCGCGCTCAGTATGGACGGCATGATGATGATGTCTTTCATGTATCGTTCCTATTCTATGAGTATATCTATTTCGTGATCGCTGTCGGGCAGCAGCTCGGGGCCCTGGTCCTCAGGCCCTTCCCCGTCGTCCCCGGAAGGCTCCGGAGCCTCCCGGCGGCGGTAGGGCTCGGTCTCCGGCTCCTCTCTGTCAAACCTGTGAGCTATGTCTATCCCGTTGGATACCACCAGATCCACCCCGGTGTCCTTGGACACGGACAGGGCCGCCTCCGGATTGGAGGATATGACGTAGTCCTCCGGCACCGTGTCCGAATACTGGCCTGTGACGCCGTTCACCTTCAGACCGGCCCTCACTATCATTTCCGCTGCGTCGCCCTTGTGCTTGCCCACCACGTCGGGCATGATGACGAATTCGTTGCCCAGGCTGGCCTGGATGGTCACGGTCTCGCCCTTTTTCAGCTTGCGGCCGGCCCCGGGGGTCTGATGGATCACCAGTCCCTCCTTGAATTCCTCCGAATAGGTGGGATCGTTGCGCAGCACGAAGAAGCCCTCTCTTTCCAGGGTGTTCACCGCTTCGGACTCGCTCATGCCTATGACGTCGGGCACCACCTGCTTGCCCCGGCTCACCAGATAAAAGGTGACGCAGGCGCTCAGGAGCAGCACCGCGAGGATCAGCAGCACGCCTCCCAGCATGCCGCCGGAGCCCTTGGTCTCCCTGGGATGCTCCACTTCCACGCTGGGCTTGGGCTCGGCAAAGCCGCCCTCGGCCCGGCCGGTCTTGATGCAGTTGGATATCTTCTGAGAGTAGATGCTGGCCGTCTCTATCCGGTCTTCGGGTCTCTTGGCCAGAGATCTTTTCACCAGAGCCGATATGTTTTCCGGTATCTCATGGTCGTAGCTTCTGGGGTCCGCGGGCTCGGTCTCCAGTATCCTGGAGGCGGTCTCTATGGAGGTGGCCCCGGTAAAGGGCACGTGCCCCGTGAGCATCCTGTAATACACGGCTCCCGCGGCGTAGATGTCCGACTGTTCCGCAGGCAGACCGCCCTGGATCAGCTCGGGGCTCTGAAAATATATGGTGTATTTGTCCAGAGTCTCCTTGGCCCGGGGGCTGGCGGCCAGACCGTCCCGTCTGCCGAAGCCCCTGACCTTGACGGAGCCGTCCTCGGTGATGAGCACGTCGTCGTCGGTCAGGTCACCGTGGCACAGGCCCGCTATATGGGCCTTGTCCAGAGTGGCCAGCACGTTGACTATGATCTCCGAGGCCTTGACGCAGGACAGCTTTTTTTCTCCGGCCAGCAGCTCTGCCAGGCTCTTGCCCCGCACGGGCTCATACACGAAAAACGGCTCCGCATCCTCCAGATTGGTCTCCAGCAGAGCCAGAGTCGCGGGGTGATCCAGCTGGGCGCATTCCTCCGCCCCCTTTGCATACCCCTCCGCAAAAGCCCGGTCCTCGGCCCAGCAGGGCTTCATGACGTAGAGGGACACCTGACGGTCGCCAATCTTGTCCACGGCGCTGTAAACGCTGAAGATGAGAGAATCGGACTCCTTTGCCAGTATCTGGAATCTGTTGTTGTAGAGCGTGTTCTCAGCCATGTGAGGCCTCCTTTGAGAAAACATACAATATAATTATACTACACGCGGGCGCGAAAAACAAAGCCGCAGCGCTGCTGCGGCTTTGGAGTATGCTGCTACTGAGCGTCCGGCGCCGGGACTTCGATGACCACGCCTTCGTCGGCGCCTTCCTCAAAGCCGATGCCCTCGTTGCCGTCTCCATCGGGATTCACGGCCGGGGCGGGACCCTCATCGGTCCCGGGGGAGGGAGGCGTTTCCACAGCCGGAGGCGCGGCAGGCTGTCCGCCGCCGTCAGGATAGACATTGTTGTCGGTGGAGGACTTCATGGCCTTTTTTGCCGTAGTGGTGTAGGAGCTGGAAGAGATATAGTCGGTGGTCTTCACGCTCCCCGACTCCACTATCCTCTTTACCACGGCGCTTTTGCCGTTGTTTTTGAAGGAGGAGGTCACGGTGCAGCGCTTTTTGCTGTCGGCGCTGCCCCACAGAGCCACGGTCATTGTGCTGCCATCCACGGAGGCCTTTATGACCACCGGGCTCCCCGAATTGTTTCTGAAGGAAAAATCCTGCTGGCCCCAATACACCATGGCGTCTCTGCCGGCGGGGACGTAGTCCACCATCTTGGAGTGGCTCCGGCGGCTCAGTATCTCCATGCCCGCCAGCAGCGCGGCGTTGAACAGAGTGGAGGACACCTGACAGATGCCTCCTCCCAGCTCCAGCTTTTGCTCGCCGCCCTGAAAGACGATGGCTTCCCTGTAGCCTGCCGCCGCGGTCCTCTCGCCCAGGGTCTTGTTGAAGGAAAAGACCCCTCCGGGCTGCAGCGAGGTGCCGTTCAGCTTCTTCACGGCCACCTTCAGATTGGAGGTCCTGCCCGCATTTTTGGCATTGAAGCCCGTGGTGTATCTGCCCAGACACACTCCGGGCGTATCCTGGGCCCACAGGGCTGCCGGCAGAATGAGCAGCAGAATGATGGCTAAAAGCGTATTTCTTTTCATGTTCCTATCCGTCTATGAGAGTGAGGTCGCCGTTGCCGTCGCCCCCGGCGGGAGGCGCAGGGGTCTCGGGCTTGGGCTGAGCCGGCTTGGGCTTTTCTGCGGGAGGCTCCTTGGGCTTGGGCCGCCTGTAGGTGCTGGAGGCTGTATAGTCCGCCTTTTTCACGCCGCCGGCGGTGACGTATCTGGTGAGGCTGGCTCCGAAGCCGCCGTTGTATACGCTGGTGGATACGGACACTTCCTTTTTGGACCGGGAGCTGCCCCACAGCTGCATGCTGAGGGAGCCGCCGCCTATGGAGGCAAACACTGCCACCGGGTCGGGAGTGTCGTTGACAAAGCAAAAGTCCGAGGAGCCGTAGCTGACCATGGCGTCCCTGCCCAGAGGCACGTAGGCCACCTTCAGGGAGTGGCAGCGTCTCGACGTGATCTTCAGCCCGGACAGCAGCACCGCGTTGAACAGAGTGGAGGACACCTGACAGACGCCTCCGCCCATGCCTTCCACCTCTTCGCCGTCCTGAAAAATGATGGCGGTCTTGTAGCCGGTGCTGGTATCCCTGGGCCCCACTATGCCGTTGTAGGAAAAGGTCTCTCCCGGCATGAGGATGGTGCCGTTGATGGCGCCGGCGGCAGTCTTCAGATTGTGGGTCCGGGCCACCTTGCCTGCGTTGTAGTTGGTGGTAAAGGAGCCCAGACGGGTATCCACGCTCTGCAGGTCCTCGCTCTTTATCCGGGGATAATCCGCCACGTATTCCAGCTCCACTGAGCTGGCCCCGGCCTTCAGGGCGGCGCATATGGCCTCCGAGGCAGCAGCCTCGTCTATCTTTTTGCCTATGACCGCAGGCACCAGGGACACGCCCTTGCCGGTGAACACCAGCCCCGCATTCCTGGGCTTCTGGTCTATGGACCTGTTCACCTCTCTGATGTATCTGTCTATGACGCTCTTGTCTATCTTTTGCTCTATATCAAAGCTCTTGCCCAGCTTGCCGCCCTTGATGGCCAAGTATTTTGCCAGGAGCCCGCCGGAGCGGCCCAGAGCGTAGGCCTTGTCCAGAGCCGGCTCCCATTTCCAAAAGAGGCCCAGCTCATAACAGGGCTTGTGGAAGGTGGAGTCGCCTATTTTGATGGAGAGAGGGGCAGACGAGATGGTCCTCACGTGGCTGCGGACAGCCTCTGCGGCCTCCTCCCTGGTCATGCCTCCCACGGCTACGCCGCCCACCTCCGCGTCGGGCGCCAGGCGCCCGGAGGAGGCGAACCGGCTGACCGAAAGGGACATGTGCCACGGCAGCAGAACTGCCAGACACACCAGCACCGCAGCTGCCGCTGCGACGATCTTTTTTGTCTTGTTCATCCCGGTCAGTTACTCCTTGTGCCACACGGTGCCGGTCTTGGTATCTTCGAGTATGATGCCTCTCTGTGCCAGTTGGTCTCTGATCTCGTCGGCCCTGGACCAGTTCTTTTCGGCCCGGGCCCGGTTCCTCTCTTCTATAAGGGCGTCTATCTCCCCGCTGTCCGAGGACACGGAGGCGGCTATGTCTTCAAAGCCCAGGCTGAGGACCCGGTCAAACCTGAAGAGCTCCTCCAGTATATTGTATTCGCCGGTCTCCGCAGCCCTGTTGATCATCTCGTTCATCACGCCTATGGCGGCGGGCATGTTCAGGTCGTCGGAGATAGCCTCCTCGAAACGGGTGACGTATTCGCCGGTCCAGTCGGGCCTGGGGCCCTTCATCTGAACGGCCCTCATGATAAAGGCCCTGATCCTCTCATAGGCGTTGCGGGCTGCCGTAAGGGACTCGTCGGTGAACTTCAGCATGTTCCTGTAATGGGCCTGATAGGTGAAATATCTGTAGTGCACGGGCTCAAAGCCGGCGTCAATGAGAGACTGGAGCCGGAGGAAATTGCCCTCGGACTTGCTCATCTTGGCTTCGCCGTCCTTGCCCACCACCAGAAAGGCGCCGTGCATCCAGTAGTTCACGAATTTTCTGCCGGTGCAGCACTGGCTCTGGGCTATCTCGTTGGGATGGTGCACCCACACGTGGTCCTCCCCGCCTGTGTGTATATCAAAGGTCTCCCCCAGATACTTGATGCTCATGGCGGAGCATTCTATGTGCCAGCCGGGGAAGCCCTCGCCCCAGGGAGAAGGCCATCTCATAAGGTGTTCGGCAAAGCGTCCGGTGCATTTGAACCAGACGGCAAAGTCTGCCGGGTGCCTCTTGTCCGGGTCCTCGTTGACCTCGTCCCGGGCGCCCACCACCTTGTCCTGAATGGACTGGCCGGAGAGCTCCGTGTATTCCGGAAAACGGCTGATGTCAAAATATATGGCCTGCTCGGTCTCGTAGGCAAAGCCCTTGTCAAGCAGGGTCTTCACCATGTCCTGCATTTCCTGTATATGGTCGGTGGCCCTGCAGATCACCGTAGGGGTCATGATGTTGAGACGGCTGAGATCCTCAAAAAAGGCCTTCTCGTAAAAGTCGGCTATCTCCCTCACGTCCTTGCCCGTCCTGGCGGCCTGCCGTTCCATCTTGTCGGCGCCGCTGTCCTGATCTCCGGTCAGGTGGCCTACGTCCGTGACGTTCATCACGTGACGCACGTCATAGCCGAAATAGATCAGGGTCTTCTTGAGAACGTCGGCAAAGATATAGGAGCGCAGGTTGCCTATATGGGCATAGTTGTACACTGTGGGTCCGCAGGAATAAATGCCTGCGCAGCCCTCCTTTATGGGGATGAACTCCTGCTTTTTTCTGCCTAAGGTATTGTAGAATCTAATCACCGTTGTTATTCTCGCTTTCCAATATTTTCAGTCTCTTTTCCATGTCCTCGAGCTTGTTGATCATGCAGCGTATCTGCTCGCCCTCGGGGTCCAGGTTCCTGCCGTGAGTGAGACGGTCTTCGTCTTCCTTTTGTTTCTGCAGCACCACTCTGCCGGGGACTCCCACCACCGAGGTATCGGCCGGCACGTCCTTCAGCACCACGGCGTTGGCCCCCACTCTCACGTTGTCGCCCAGAGTGATATTGCCCAGCACCTTGGCTCCCGCGCCTATGATCACATTGTTTCCCAGAGTGGGATGCCTCTTGGACCGGGACATACTGACGCCCCCCAGAGTGACTCCGTGGTAGAGCACGCAGTCGTTGCCTATCTCGGCGGTCTCGCCTATGACCACTCCCATGCCGTGATCTATAAAGAGTCCGGAGCCTATGACTGCCCCCGGGTGTATCTCTATGCCCGTCCAGAAACGGGCGGACTGGCTGATGATCCTGGCCAGGAGCTTCAGCCCGTGGACGTGAAAGAAATGGGCCGCCCTGTACCAGCACACGGCGTGAAGGCCCGCATAGGTCAGCACCTCCGGTAGGCTCCGGGCTGCCGGGTCGTTTCTGAATACGGCGGCTACGTCGCTTTTCAGGGTCCTACACATCTGCCGCTTCAAATATGGCGCGCACCCGCTCCAGGTCCTCGGGGGTGTCCACGCCCATGGGCTTTTCGGCCACCACCAGAGTCCTGATGCGGCAGCCGTTTTCCAGCGCTCTCAGCTGCTCCAGGGATTCGGAGCGCTCCAGAGGCGTCCTGTCCATAGAGGGATATTTCAGCAGGAAGGAGCGCCGATAGGCATATATGCCTATATGTCCGTAATAGGGAGCTCCCGGCTCTCTGTCGTAGGGAATGGGGCTCCGGGAAAAATACAGGGCGTTGCCCTTTTGGTCGCAGACCACCTTCACCAGGTTCGGATCGGCGGCCTCCGCCTTGCTGATGGGCACTATAAGGGTGGCCATTTCAGCATCGGAGTCCCGGAGAGAGTCCGCCAGCACCCTGATGTCCCGGGGATCGACCAGAGGCTCGTCCCCCTGCAGATTGATCACCGTGTCGCAGTCCAGCTTTTCCGCTGCCTCGGCTATCCTGTCTGTGCCCGACCTGTGGTCCCTGCGGGTCATGATATAGGGGGCCCCGAAGGACTCAGCCGCCTCTGCCAGCTCCCGGTCGCACAGGGCCAGATACACCTCGAAGCCGGTCCGGCAGGCTCCTTCGTACACCCGTCGGATCATGGGCTTGCCGCATATATCCAGCAGAGGCTTCCCCGGAAGTCTGGTGGAATCCATCCGGGCAGGTATGATGATACAGGTCTTCAAGACAATACACTCCTTACAAAGCGGTTGCCGGGCACTCTTTTGACGACTCCCTTGACCTCCAGCCCGGTCAGCACCCCGGACAGCTCTTCCGTGGGGAGGCCGGTCTTTTCCGATATGGCGTAGTCGCCTATGGGAATGGTGGTGATGCAGTCAAACACGGCCTTTTCCTTCTCCGACAGGGAGTCTGCAGATGTGTCGGGAGCCAGGAGCACCGTGTAGCCCATATTAAAGGCCACGTCGTCTGCGTTTTCTATGAGAGGGCACCCGTCCTTGATAAGCAGATTGGTGCCGGAATTCTTGTCGTTGTCCGCATTGCCGGGCACCGCATATACGTCCTTGCCGCAGTCTCTGGCCAGGGCGGCGGTGATCAGGGAGCCGGACTTCACGGGGGCCTGTATCACCAGTATAGCGTCGCACAGGCCCGCTATGATCCTGTTGCGCAGGGGGAACTTGTATCTGTCTATCCTGCTGGCGGGGTGATACTCGCTCAGGAGAGAGCCGCCGGACTCCACTATATCCATAAACAGCAGGCTGTTCTCGGGAGGATAATCCACCCCCAGGCCGCAGCCGAACACGGACCAGGTCTCGCCCTTGCCCTTCATGGAGCCCCTGTGAGCGGCGCTGTCGATGCCCCGGGCGCCGCCGCTGACTATGATAAAGCCGTTCTTGGAAAGATCCCGGGTGATGGTCTCCGCCATGTAGAGGCCGTAATAATCGGCGTGTCTGGAGCCTACCACGGCCAGTACGGGAGCCTCGCTGTTGAGATCGGCCTTGCCCTTGACAAACAGAGCGCAGGGAGGATCGGTGATGTATTTCAGCTTTTGCGGATACTCGGGAGAGCTAAACGGAATGAGCCTGATCTGCTGGCGCTCCAGATACTTCAGATCCTTTGACACGTCCGCCTCCGTCCAGTGAAGGATCCTGTCCAGCTGTTTGGGAGACGAGGCGAACCTGTCGGCAAAAAAGGCCCTGTCCCCCATCAGCGCTTCTATATCGCACTCAAAGCGGCACAGGATCTCAAAGGCAGTATCGGGAGCGAGCTCGCAGTGACAAAAGCGCAGCCATGCCGAAAGCTCTTGGTCGGTCATTAGAAAGGAGGAAAGGGAGGAAACCCTTCTTCGGGGTATCCGTCAAAGGACGTATCTTCGTCGGTGTCCGTGGCCACCACGTCCACACTCATGCCGTTGTCATAAGCCACGTAGTTGCCGTTTTCGTCATAGCCGTCCTGCAGAGAGGAGCCGCTTTCGCTCCTCGCTGAAACAGCAGAGGCAGCAGTGGTGGTGCTGCTGCCGCTGTTGTTATTTCCGGAAGTTTCTGTTTGCGAGCTGACTGCTCCGCCTTTTTTCGTCCCGGAGGACTCGGCGTCCTTCATCAGCTGGTTCAGCTGGCCTCCGTACACGGAGCCTGTGCCTACGTCCAGATATTTCAGCGAAGTATCCGACATAGTCCTTATGGGCTGCAGGCCGGTGTCCAGATCGAAGCTGAACTCAAAATTCAGCTCGTTGCCGGCGTAGTCGCTGACAGAGAAGACAGAGGTAAAGGTCCCGGAGGGATAAGGCGAGACTACGGAGGTCTTGGGCTTGCTCAGCACGCCGTAGAAGATCTGGTTGTCCAGATCATAGACCAGCCGCACGTCATATTCGCCGCCCTGACTGTCCTCGCAGGTCAGCTTCGCGGTGGTAAAGTCCACGCCGGAGCTCTTGTCCGTCGCCGAGATCTTGAAGGTGATGGGAGGCAGAGCGGATATCTTCCGGGAATTGGTGTCGTAGCCGGGATAATAGCTCAGTATCTCGGGAGCCTTCTTGTCGGCGGCGCCCCCGTTGGACCTGACCATCAGATAGCCGTCGGCGGTGATGTAGGCCAGAGTGCCGTTATTGTAAACGGCGTTGCCCACCAGACCGGAGGGGACGAAGGACTTGGAGTAGTTCTTCAGGATGTCCTGCAGCTCCACTTCCTCGATGCCGTCCACTATCTTGGTGTTGATAGGCTGAGACACGGCAGTCATGCCGCCGGTCATACCGGTGGTCCCCATGGTCCCTGCGGCGCCCATGGTCCCCATCATGCCGCCCATTCCCATCATGGAAGCGGTGGGAGGCGTATAGCCGGGGATGGACACGGTGGAATTGTTCATGGTCCTGCCGGACTGGTTGGACCAGCAGATGGCGCCGGTCTCCCGATCCAGAGCAAACAGGAAGCCGCTCTTGCAGGCGCACAGCAGAACGTTGTCGGTGAGAGCTATGAGCTGAGAAATGGTCTGGCCCATGTTGTAGGGCTTTTTCCAATTCTGCTCCATCCTGCTGTTGGTGAACCTGAGGGAGTAGAGATTCTGGTTGGCAGTAGCCACGTACACGTTCTGGCCGTCGGTGACGGGAGCGCACGTGATGGTGTGGGAGAACTTCTGCATAGCGTGCTCCTTGCCGGAGCGGGTATAGACTATGACCGCCTTGTCGGTGGTGACCAGAATGTAGTCGTCGGTGATGATGGGCATAAAGCCTCTGATGACGCCGTCGGCACCCAGCTGGAAGGTGTTGGCTCCGCTGGCCAGATCAAAGCCGTAGATGGTGTTGGTATCGGACTTGCTGATCAGCAGGTCATCCTTGATGGTGAACCCGTTGGACAGAATGGCTCTGGCGCCTGCGGAAACAGCGTTCCTGTTCTCGGCAGTGAGGGCGGGAGCAGCATCCTCGAGAGTCTCGGGATCCAGTCTGTAGATCTTTCCGTCGCCGGCGGAGAAATACAGAATGCCGTTCTCGGCGTTGAGCATGGCCGCAGTGGTATTGGGGATGTTGCGCATCTTCAGGACTTCGCCGGTCTCCTCATCCAGAGCGTAAAGCATCTTGGTGGTGCTGAAGAACACCTTGCCGCCTTCGGCCTCGGGGACGCAGGTGATGCCGTTCTCCATGTCATTCTGAGAAGGGTACTGCCAATTGAGGCGTCCCTTGTTCTTCTCGTAGGAATACACCTTGGTGGAGGTACCCACCAGGATGCTCTTGTCTCCTATTCCGATACGCGAGGTAGCGATATTGGTCCCGTTGCCGTACTGGCCGCCGGTGGTGCCGCCTGCCACTCCGGCCACAGCCATGCCGCCTCCGGCCACACCGCCTCCGGCCACTCCGCCGGCCATACCGCCGGTGGCGTAGGAAGAGGCAGCGGAATACTTGATCTGCCTGTCAAAAGAATATACCAGGGGCAGGTCCAGATCACCTTCCGTATAGCCGGTATTTTGCGCATTGACGGTCTGTGTCAGCACCTGCGCGTAAGCGCCGGCTGCAGACATGACGGCCACTGCGGCGATCAACAAAATGACGCCTAAGATTGACTTCTTCACGAGAGCCTCCTCAAGTATAGATATTCAGATAAATTCACTTACATAAGGTATATCTAATTCTATTATATCAAGTTTCAACGCGGTTTTCACTAATTCTCATTATTTTTTTCTGCTAAAATATGGGATCGGGATCAAAGGCCAGAGAGGAATAGCTGCCGTCGTCTCCTTCCAGGAGCTCCCACACGGCTGCTGAGACCTGCTCCGGCTCCCGGGTCTTTATCAGCAGATTGTAGTGATACAGTCCTTTTTCCAGCTTCATAGGCGCAGGCACCGCGGGATACACCCGGGTCCCCTCCGGGCCCTTCAGCCGGGCGGCCAGCTCCCTGCCGAAGGCCATCAGCCTCCCGGAGGCGGCTGACTCGGAGCGGTCGCTGCTGCCGATACGGATGAGACGGGAAAAGGGAGGATACGCAAGCAGCCTTCTGTTTTCCAGCTCGTAGCGGTAAAAGCCGGCGAAATCATGCCGGGCCACCAGTTCCAGCACCGGGCTTTCCGCCGCCAGGGTCTGGACTATCACCTGTCCCGGCTCGCTGCCCCTGCCTGCCCTGCCGGCCACCTGGCTCAGCAGCTGAAAGGTCCTCTCCTCCGCTCTGAAGTCCGGCATGTTGAGGTCCGTGTCGGCGGAGATGATGCCCACCAGGGTCACACCCGGAAAATCCAGTCCCTTGGCTATCATCTGGGTCCCCACCAGTACGTCGCATTCCCCCTTGCGGAACCTGTCGATGATCCTCTGGTGGGCGCCCTTGGTGCCGGTGGTGTCGCTGTCCATACGCAGGACCCGGGCAGAGGGAAACTCCATTCTGACGAATTCCTCCACCTTCTGGGTACCTATGCCGGGGGACATGAGCTTCGGGCCGCCGCAGACGGGGCACCGGGCGGGAGCCGCCGCATGAAAGCCGCAGTGATGACAGGAAAGGTGCCGGGTGTCCTTGTGATACTTCAGGGTCACGTCGCAATTGCGGCACTTCGCCACCCATCCGCAGGAGCGGCATATGATAAAGGGGGAATAGGCCCGTCTGTTCTGCATGAGTATCACCTGCCGGCCCCGGGCGAGACAGTCCTCTATGGCCTCCCGGAGCAGGGGCGAGAATATGGTGGGCGCCGGACCGGCAGGAGCTTCGGCCAGCACCGCCGTTTTTACCTGAGGCAGGGGGCGGCCGGCCACTCTGTCAGGCATCTCCACCAGCAGATACTCCCCGGAGCAGGCTTTGTAATAGCTCTCCAGCGAAGGGGTGGCGCTGCCCAGCAGGAGCACACAGCGGTGCATCCCGGACCTCATAAGGGCCACTTCCCTGGCATGATAGCGGGGGGCGCTGTCCTCCTGCTTGTAGCCTCCGTCGTGCTCCTCGTCAATGATGATGAGCCCTATGTTGTCCAGGGGGGCGAACACGCAGCTCCGGGCCCCCAGGACCACGGAGGCCCTGCCGTCCCTGGCCCTCTGCCATTCGTCCAGTCTTTCCCCGTCGGAGAGATTGCTGTGGAGCACCGCCACCCTGTCCCCGAAACGGCTGCGGAATATGTTCATCACCTGAGCCGTAAGGGCTATCTCAGGCAGCAGCACCAGGGCGGTCCTGCCCTCCTTCAGAGCCTTCTCTATGAGGGCCATATACACCTCGGTCTTTCCCGAAGCGGTGACTCCGTGCAGGAGCGCGGCGCGGCTCTCCCCCGCGTCCATCTCTGCGGAGATGCGGGCTATGGCGTTTTGCTGGTGGGGCGTATAGCTGATCTGCCGGGGCTCCGTGTGTATGTAGTCGGGGATACGGTCCCTGTATATCACCGTCTCCGACAGGACCCCTGCCTTCACGCACTTGCCGATCATGGCCCGGGTGGCTATTTTGTTTGCCACCAGATATCCCACCGGCACCGGGTCCTGCCCGGCCAGCCGGTCCGCCAGGGCCTTCATCCTGGGCGTCAGGCTGCCCTCAAAGCCGGGGACGGCGCTGACGCATTTTATCTCCACCCTCCTGGGCCTCCGGGCGAAATAATACTTCTTGTCCAGTATTTTGCGGGCGGTCATATCCCTCAGGAGCTTCCGGACAGCGGCCTCGGTCATATCCATCTCACCGGCCAGCAGCCGGGGGGAAGAGCGTCTGCCCAGGGCGGCCACCAGCTCCAGAGCCCGCTTTTCCGTCGGAGAGCAGGCTCCCTCTCCGTCGCCGGGGGCGTAATACTCCCCCAGCTTAGACCTCACAGCCGCGGGGACCACGGAAGCCAGGGTGCGGGACAGGCTGCAAAAGCAGCTGCGGCTGACCCTGCGGGCCAGCTCTATGATCTCGGGAGTGATGCTGCCCTCGTCTATGATCTCCAGCACCGGCTTCAGCCGGGCAGGCTCCGCGTCCGAGGATCCGGGAAAATCTATGATATAGCCGAACACGGCCCGGCCTGCCAGCGGCACCACCGCGCCGGAACCGATCCGCCCCTCCATGCCCTCGGGCAGATAATAGGTCAGAAAATCAAATCCGCCTCCGGCAAAGTCGCCGGAGGCCACGTTTACGAGTCTCACTTCAAGGCTCCCGCCAGCTCATCCAGTATGACGTCAGCCAGCTCTCTTTTGGGTATCCTGCCAGTGGCAGTCCGGGAGCCGTCCTTTTTGATGATGACCGCGCTGTCGTAGTCGCTGCCGAACACGTCCCGGGAGACGTCGTTGGCCACTATCATGTCCAGCTTTTTCCGCTCCAGCTTCAGCCGGGCGTTTGCTTCCGGATCGCCGGTCTCCGCGGCAAAGCCCACCAGCGCCGGCCCCGGGGCCTCCGCAGCCAGGCTGCCTATGACGTCTCTGGCCTCCGTAAGGGTCAGCTCCAGAGGTCTGCCGTTCTTTTTGATCTTGGCGGGACTGGGCTCGCAGGCGTAGTCGCAGGGGGCCGCCGCCGCTATGACGGCGTCGGGCTTTTCGCTGAGGCAAATATCCTTCAGCGCCCTGTACATATCCTCGTTGGTGAGAGCCTCCTCCACCCTGGCTCCGGGAGGAAAGGCCGCGGATACCCGTCCCGTCACCGCTATCACCCGGGCTCCCCGCCGCAATGCGGCCTCGCAGAGGGCGGCGCCCATCTTGCCGGAGGAGTGATTGGTGATGAATCTCACCGGGTCTATGGGAGACATGGTGGCGCCGGCGGTGACCACTATGCATCTGCCGGCATAATCTCCCCTGCCGGTGACCGCATCCACTATGGTCTCCGGGGAGGAGAGCCGGCCCTTCCCTTCGGTCCCGCAGGCCAGACGCCCGCTGTCCGGACCGATGAAGGCGCAGCCTCTTGCTGCCAGAAGCTCCATGTTGGCCCTGTTTGCCGGGTGTTCGTACATGGCAGTATTCATGGCCGGGGCGATATACACGGGGCACCGGCAGGCCAAATACACCGTGGACAGCATGTCGTCGGCAATGCCTGCGGCCATCTTGGCTATGATATTGGCGTCGGCGGGCGCTACCAGCAGCAGGTCCGCCCAGTCGGCCAGAGATATGTGCTCCGGCTCGTAGGCGTGTTCCCCGAACATATCCGAGCACACGGGATAGCCGCTGAGGGTAGCCAGGGACAGCTCCGTGATGAATCGGGTGGCGTTGGCGGTCATGATCACCCTGACCGAGTGTCCCCTTTTCCGCAGCAGCGATACTATCTCGCAGGCCTTCCAGGCAGCGATGCTCCCGGTCACTCCCAATAATACGTTAGATCCCATTTTGTCTCTTTTTCTCCCCGTCGATCAGTCCGGCCACCCGGCGGATGCACTCCTGCAGGTCGTCGTTCACCACCCGGGCGTCATACAGATGCCGCCGGTCCATTTCGGCCTCGGCGTTTTGCAGCCTGAGGGCTATCTGCTCGGGCGTCTCCGTGCCCCGTCCGGACAGCCGCTGCCGCAGAGTGTCCCGGTCCGGAGGCATGATGAATATGGTAAAGGCCTCGGGATGGGCCTTTTTTACGTTGAGCCCTCCCTGCACGTCTATTTCCAGCAGCACGGTCCTGCCCTCCTCTGCCAGAGCCATAGCCTCCCGGCGGGGGGTGCCGTAATAATTGCCGTGGACGAAAGCGTATTCCAGAAAATAGCCCTCGTCCTTTTTGATCTCAAAAGCCTCTTTGGTCAAAAAGTGATATTCCCTGCCGTCCCGTTCTCCCGGTCTGGGAGCTCTGGTGGTGCAGGTCACGCATTCGGTGATGTGGGGATCCTGCGCCTTGAGCCCGGCAGCCACGCTGCCCTTGCCGACTCCGGAGGGTCCGGAGATCACCACTATAAGTCCCTTTGTCAACGGTCGCTCCTATATGATCACTCTGGGCACCAGACTGTCCACCGGTATCCTCATGGAGTCCAGCTCCACCCGGTCGTCGGTGCGGACAGAGTCCCTGATATCGGTGATATCCACTATGGTCATCTGCATGGCCACCTTGCCCAGCACCGGGGCCTCGGCGCCGGCGATCCTCACCACTCTTTTGCGAAAACGCTTCTTCATGAAGAACCTCAACGGCTCCATGCGATACACCAGAGCCTCGGGTATCATGGTAAAGCCGTCGCCGAAGCCGGCGGATATCACGGCGCAGGTCATGGGCTTTTTGGCCACGAACTCGCTGCCGTAGCCCACCGTGTCCCCGGGCAGCAGCTCCTTGATCTCGCACACTCTGCAGCACAGCTGCCAGGTGTTTTGGAGAGTGATGTGATCCTTTTTGGCGTAGATGGAGGGAAACTGGCCGTAGAGGCTGGTGCCCACCCGGACCATATCCAGATGCATATCCGGGAACCTCAGGGCGGCTCCGGAATTGCAGCAGTGGGCCAGGCCGTAGTCAAAGCCGTGGCGCTTCAGGTCCGTAAGGGCGTCCTGGAATTTGGCGAATTGCTGCTGGGTGAACTTGATGTCCAGCTCCCCGGACCGGGCAAAATGGGTGTAGATGCCCGCCACGGTGATATTCTGCAGCCCGGACATGCTCCGGAAGAGGTCCGTCACCGCGCCGGGTCTGACCCCCAGACGCCCCATGCCCGTGTCCACCTTCACGTGGACCCGGGCGGTCTTTCCCATCCGGGCAGCTGCCCGGGAGATGTTCACCGCGTCCCTTTCGGCGGACACGGTCAGCTCCAGGTCCAGCTCCAGGGCTTCGGCTATGTTGTCGGCAGCGGGGTTCATAAAGACCAGCACGGGGGTCCGGATGCCTGCGTCCCGTATCATCCTGGCCTCGTCGATATGGGTGACTGCCAGATAGTCGGCTCCCAGCTCCGCGAACACGCGGCTCACCTCCGCTATGCCGTGGCCGTAGCCGTTGGACTTCACCACGCAGCACAGACGGGTCCCTTCCGAGAGCAGGCCCCGGATCACCCGGTAGTTGTTTTCAAGAGCGTCCCTGCGGACCTCTACCCAAATGTCATGCATTCCGCTTGGACCCGGCCATGGCTTTCATGGTCCCTCTTATCCTGGGCAGCAGCTTGACCCAGATGCCGTAGAGGAAGGGATCGATCACCAGATCGTATTCACCTATGTATTCTATGAATTCCGGCGAAAAGCCTTCCTTGAAGCGGTTGAGGCCGCTGAGCTTGTCTTCGCCGTCCTTTTGGGGGCTGACGCCCCTGAAGTCGTAGATACGGCAGTTGTTGGCGTGAGCCCACTTGATCATCTCCCACTGCATCAGGTGGTTGGGCATGTGCTTCCGGTGGCTGTTGGAGGAGGCGCCGTAGGTGTACATGGCCTTGTCTCCCCACAGATAGCACAGAGAGCCGGTCACGGGAGTGCCCTCATAATAGGTGAGGAACAGCTTCAGATAGCCCTGGGGCTCCAGCAGGTCCCACATATTGCTGAAGTATTCATAGCCCCGCACCAGAAAGCCGTCTCTCTCGCAGGTCTCCTTCAGCAGCTCGTAGAACACCGGCAGGTCCTCCTTGGTGCAGTCGGTCCGGGCGGTCACGCCTCTTCTGGCGGACAGCCGGATATTGTAGCGCCACTTTTCCTTGAAGGCGCCGAATATATCGTCCAGGCTCTTCTGCCGGCCGTCCCGGTCCGTGAGCATCAGCTGCATGACGCACTTGGGCTGGGTCCCGCCAAAGCCTTCCTGGACCACCTCCCTGAAGCCGGCGGAGCGCAGGTTGTCCAGGCTCACGCTGTCGCTTATCTCGATGGGAGGATCTATCTTCACCAGTATGGCCCCGTGCTTCCGGGCAAGGCCCCGGATATATCCGGTGAACTCCGTCACCCTGTCCCGGTCTATGGTGTCCATGACAAAGCCTCTGGGAATGTAGAAAATGCACCTGTTCTTCAGAAAAGGCAGGGGCTTTTTCAGTATGGAGGCGGCGGCGCACACCTCTCCAGTGTCGTCCCGGGCCAGCAGTCTGATGGGGGTCCAGCCGCTTTTGGACTTCAGCTCTCCCCACTCCCACGACTGAAGCAGGTCTCCCCAGGGAAACCAGGCGATAAAGTTGTTGAATATATCCTTTTCAGTGTCGGTTATCTCGCTTATCTTCATTGTCCTCAGCACCACACTCTTTCTTTCTCAGGCGGGCCTTTTTTCTGTATTCGCGCAGATCCATGGGCATAAAGTCGGGGCCCTTGGCGCCTGCCCGGCCGTCATCCTTTTTGATGACGGTGATCTTTTTCATCCTGTACCGGGGCATGCTATATCCGCCGCTTGTAGCACTCCACCAGGGTCTTGTTGGCCCCGGGGAGCCCGTAGAGAGGCAGGTCTCTGGTAGCCATGACGTTGCTCAGGTCCTGCAGCTCCTCATCGGTGATGGGGTTCAGGGTGCCGGCAGCCCGGGCCATCAGCACCGAGTTGATGGAGGCCTCCGCCAGCTCGATGGTGTTCAGGGTGGTGTATATGTCTCCCCGGGACATGGTCACCAGGCCGTGCTTTTCCATGATAAAACTGTTGTAGTAGGGCAGATACGGAGCAAAGTTGTCCGCCAGCTTTTTGGTGAGAGGCTCGCCGTAGGGCACCGTGGGAATGGGCCCCACCTCGGTCACGGTCTCGGGATAAAAGGGCTGCATCAGCAGCTCCCGCTGCTCCTCGGGCCTGATGACTGCGCAGGCGCAGGCGCAGGGCGGATGACAGTGTATCACGCTCTTGATGTCGGGCCTGTCGTGAAAGAATCTGAGATACATGGGCTTTTCGCCGGTGGGCTTGGCGGTGCCCTCTATGGTCTCTCCCGCCATGTCTATGAATATGACGTTGTCCCGGTCCACGTGGCCCTTCCAGGTCTTGGTGGGGGTGATGAGCACCACGTCATCCTCCAGACGCCAAGCGGCGTTGCCTCCGGCGCTGGTGACAAAGCCCAGGTCCGCCAGCCTGTGGCACACGCCTATGAAGAGGTCCACTTCCTTGGTATATTTTTCCAGCAGCATATCTTGTCTCCTAATCAAAATCTATCATAGCTTTTACTACCCCGTCGGAGTAGTTTTCCACCAGGTCCATGGCCCTGCCCGTCTCCTCCAGCGGGAATCTGTGGGTGACCATCGGATTCACGTTCACCCGGCCGGAGGCTATGAAGTCCAGGGCTTCCTGACAGCATTCGTTCTGACGGCGCACGTTGCGCACGTCCAGCTCCTTGCGTCTCATCAGGTCTATCTTGAAGGACACCCTTTCCGAGGTGGCGGGGATGCCTATGAGCATGAGCCTGCCTCCCGGCTTCAGCATATCCACGGCCTGATCCATGGCGCTCTGCTGTCCGCAGCATTCGAACACGCAGTCCATGCCCTCCGGAGCCGCCTCCAGTATGCCCTTGGTGATGTCAGTCCTGTCGGGATTGGCGCCCCACACGGCTCCCATGGCCATGGCCATTTCCAGCCTGTAGTCCAGACGGTCTGTGACGTAGATCGCCTCCGCTCCCGCGTCCAGAGCGCTGAGCAGGACGCACAGCCCCACGGGGCCGGCGCCCAGGATGGCGATCTTTTTGCCCTTCATGGGTATGGAGCGCTTGACCGCATACCAGCCTATGGCCATGGGCTCGGATATGGAGGCCTCGTCAAAATTCATGGTGTCCGGAATGGGGAAGCAGCTGGTCTCGGGCATGACTATGTATTCACTCAGACAGCCCTCCGCCTGTCCGGGACAGCCCAGAAACCGCAGCTTTCTGCAGGTGTTCCGGCGGCCCGCCCGGCACTGGTCGCACTCAAAGCAGGGCATGGCCGGCTCTATGGCGATCCTGTCTCCGGGCTTCACCCGGGTGACAGCGCTGCCCACGGCCTCCACCACGCCGGCGCCTTCGTGGCCCACGGTAAAGGGAAACTGCACCACCTGGCTGCCTATCATGCCGTCGGAATAATAATGGACGTCCGAGCCGCATATACCCACCGCCTTGACCTTGATGAGCACGTCCGTGTCGGACTTGATGACGGGCATGGGCTCGTCAAAGATCTTCACCTCTCTGATCGCTGTAAGCTTTGCCGATTTCATAACATATTTCCTCTGTTCAGTATATTGGAAGGATCAAACAGTCCTTTGAGATATCTCATGCCCTCCAGCTCCTCCGGGGAATACATGAGGGGCAAAAAATCCTTTTTCAGCTTGCCTATGCCGTGTTCCGCGGACACGGAGCCGCCCAGAGAGGCCACCCGGGCCGCCCACTTTTTGTAGAGCTCCTTGCCCCGGGCGTATTCTTCGGCGCTGTCGGGGATGATGTTCACGTGGAGATGGTTGTCGCCTATGTGGCCGAATATGACGAAGTCCAGGCCCGACTCCTCCAGGTCCCTGCGATACATGGCCACCGTGTCCCTCAGATACTCGTCCGGCACCGACATATCGGTGCCCAGCTTGGTGATGGAGGGATCCCGGCGCTTTTTCTCCCCTATGAGCATGTTCACGGCCTCCGGCACTGCGTGACGGAAGGCCTTCAGGGGCTGCAGGGCCTCCGGATCGAAGCCGCACAGCATGCGGTCCTCCTCTATGCCGTATTCCTCCGTGAGCTCCAGCAGGACCTCCAGCTCGCTGTCATCCCGGGGATGCAGCTCCGCGTATATGGCGCAGCCGGCCCCTTCCGGGACCCGGCGTATGTGCTCAAAGGCGCCCCGGCTCTCCCGCATATGGGTGAGCAGACCCAGGGCTCCGCCGTCAAAATATTCGATGGCGGCCGTATGCAGCTCCGGCGTCTGCCGCAGCCGCTCCGTCAGGGACAGAGCAGTCTCCTCCCGGTCCAGGAACATGATGGCTCCGCAGACCTGGGGCTGCTCCGTGAGCCTCAGGGTCACTCCGGTGATCACAGCCAGGATGCCCTCGCTGCCTATGAACAGGTCCAGCAGGTCCATATCCGGCCTGATATAGAGGCCGGCGGCGGACTTCACGTTCACGGGATGCACCCGGGGCAGAGTGCCCCTGACGCCAAAGAGCTCAAAATCATAGCCCGAGGCAAAGACCTCCCCTCTCCGGAGAGTGCGCAGCTCTCCGTCGGCGGTCACCAGCTCCAGACCCTCGGTCCAGCGGCGCATGGGACCGTAGCCGAAGCTCACTGCCCCCGAGGCATTGGTGGCTGCCATGCCTCCCAGCAGGGCGGAGCTCTCGGTGGGGTCCGGCGGGAAACAGAGCCCCCGGGGAGCTATGTGGCTCCGCAGAGCGTCCAGGGACACTCCGGCGCCGGCGGTGATAAGCAGATCTCCGTCCGGGTCTCCCAGAGCCGTGAGCCGGGACAGATTCAGGATACAGGAGTCCATGGGCACAGCCCCTCCCGTGATGCCCGTAAGGCCTCCCTGGACAGTGAGGGGCAAAGACCTGCCGGCGGCATAGGCCACCGCCCGGGCCGCTTCGGCGGCGGTATCGGGCAGGCATATTCCCAGGGCCCGGCCCCGCAGCCTGGACTCGTCGGAGACATAGTCTCCGCCGGCGGCTCCGGATATCTCCACAAACGGACTGTTCATCATGGCTCCTTGACAAGATAATTTCTATATATATTATACCACAAAGAGTCCCCGGTTTGATAGCCCGAAGGCCCGGCGCCCCGGCCCCCGAAAGGGGGGCTATTCAAAAACCGGCGCATATGTGGTATTATATTATTGTATCTTACGACAGGAAGTGATCTATGAAAAATCTTGACTTCAGAGAAAATCTATTGCAGATCAAGCCCTACGTTCCCGGCAAGCCCATCGAAGAGGTAAAGCGGGAGCTGGGCATCAGCGACGTCATCAAGCTGGCATCCAACGAAAACGCCCTGGGCCCCAGTCCTCTGGCCATGGAGGCGGCAGCCCGGACCCTGGCCAGCTCCAACATATATCCCGACGGAGCGGCCTACACCCTCAGGCACAAGCTGGCGGAGGGTCTGAAGGTGCAGCCGGAGAACATCATCTTCGGCACCGGCGGCGACGAGATCATATTTTATTTTGCCCACACCTTCCTGAAGCCCACGGACAACATAGTGGTGCCCGTATCCACCTTCTCGGAATACACCTCCTCCGCCCTCATCATGGACGCCGAGGTCCGCAAGGTCCCCATGACCGACAAGTGGGGAGCCGACCCCGAGGCCATGCTGGCCCGGGCCGACGGGAACACCAAGGCCTTTTATATCACCAATCCCAACAACCCCACCGGCACTCTGCTGGACAAAAAGACCATAGAGAGCTTTCTCGACAGAATGCCCGAGAGATGCGTCCTCTTCCTGGACGAGGCCTATTTTGAATACGTGGACGACACGGATTATTCCGACATGAACAAATGGATCGCCGAGGACCGCAGGATCGTGGTGCTGAGGACCTTTTCCAAGATATACGGTCTGGCGGGTCTCCGCATAGGCTACGCCCTGGCCCCCGCCGACATCATAGACATCATGGAGCGGGTGCGCCTTCCCTTCAACACGGGCATAGTGGCCCAGGCCGCCGCTCTGGCAGCCCTGGACGACAGGGAGCACGTGGCCCGGTCCAGAAAGAGCAACCGGGAAGGCAAAGAGTATCTCTACGGGGAGTTTGACAGGCTGGGCATCAATTACGTGCCCACCCAGGCCAACTTCATCTGGTTTGACGCCGGGCAGGACTGCGTGAAGGTGTTCGGAGACATGATGAAGCAGGGAGTCATCATCCGGTCGGGCAATATCTTCGGCGCCCCCACCCACCTGAGAGTCACCATAGGCACTCCGGAAGAGAACCGCAAGTTCGTGAAGGCTCTCTCCGCGGTGCTGGGCAGAGGTTAGGCCATGAACCACGTGATCGCCATCGACGGTCCCGCGGGCTCCGGCAAGGGCACGGTAGCCAGGCTGGTGGCCCGGAAGCTGGGCTTTCGTTACATAGATACGGGAGCCATGTACAGGGCCGTCACCCTCTACGTCCACCGGCAGAAGATCGACGTGGGCAACCCGGCTGCTGTGACTGCCGCAGCCCAGCGCTGCGACATCAAATTCCGCAGCTCTGAGGACGGCGGGGAGCAGCAGGTGCTGCTGAACGGCGAGGACGTGACCGCCGAGATACGCTCCACGGACATCACCTGTCTGGTGGCTCCCGTCTGCGCCATCGCCGGCGTCAGGACCTGCATGGCAGGCCTGCAGAAATCCGCCAGAAACGACTACTCTCTGGTGATGGAGGGCCGGGACATAGGCACGGTGATATATCCCGACGCAGACCTGAAGATATTCCTCACGGCCACCATAGACGAGAGGGTCCGCCGGCGGCAGCTCCAATACAGGGAGAGCGGCATAGAGGTGGACTTTGACACCCTCAAGAAGGACATGAACCAGAGGGACATGATCGACTCCACCAGAGAGCACTCCCCCCTCAAAAAGGCGCCGGACGCCGTCACCATAGACTCGGACGGCATGACCCCGGAGGAAGTGGCGGACCGGATAGTGACCCTGTTCAGGGAGAAGACGGCGGGATGACAGTCAGTTATTTCATAGGCAGAGGGCTCTGCCGCCTGTTTCTGCGTCTCACGGGAGGTCTGGAGGGAGTGGGGACGGAAAACGTCCCTGCCGAAGGGCCGGTGCTGCTCATGCCCAATCACGTCAGCTATCTGGACCCTCCCGCCGTAGGCTCCTGTCTCCGAAGGCAGGTGTTCTTTATGGCAAAGGCGGAGCTCTTCACGGCCCCGGTGCTGGGCAAGCTCATATATTCCGTGGGCGCTTTTCCCGTCAAGAGGGGCACCTCGGACGTGGGCGCCATCAAAAGAGCCTTCACACTGCTGAAAAACGGCGAGATAGTCAACATATTCCCCGAGGGGCAGAGATCCCCGGACGGGACCCTGTGCCCTCCCCAGCGGGGAGCCCTGACGGTGGCTCTGAAGAGCAGGGCCGCTCTGATCCCCGTGGCCGTCATCGGCACCGACAAGTCCCTTTCCACCCTCCACAAGGGTATTGGCCGGACCCGGATCAGGGTGATCTACGGCAGTCCTCTGCAGACGGAGGATCTGGCGGACATGGACTCTCACGAGGCCTGCGAGGAGCTGGGCAGACGCTGGACCGCGGCCGTCAGCGGCATGCTGGCCGAACACTCATAGACGCAAAAAAACCGGAGACGCAGCTGTATGCGTCTCCGTTTTTTGCTGTCAGTGCAGCAGCTCTTTGTCCATGACTCCCCTGAGCTCTTCGTTGTATTCCACGGAATACCGGAGCATGCTCTCTCTGGTCTCCCGGTCCATGCGGGTCCAGCCTGCGAAAACATCCTCGGGATACACAGGCTCCTCCGGTGATACGGACTCGGACGGCTTCAGGCTGCCAAAATACTCTTCCACGTCTCCCACGCCGTTTTTCCAGGCCAACACAGGCGCCGGCCGGGGATGAGAGTCCATCTTCTCCCTATCGCTGTCAGTGAGCTCCCAGGTGCCGTACCACTTGGTGTCCCTGGTCAGCTCCCAGGATTTATGTCCGATCCTGACGTGATACACTGTGCCCCGGTCCGTGGCTATGCGGATCACCTCCGGCGTCAGGAAGCGGGCCTCCCGGACCGCCGACGAGCCGTTGCCTCTGATCAGCATCACTTCGGTGCTGCCGGAGAAGACCTCCCAAAGACCGTCCTCCGGGTCCTTTTCCACATATGTCACCCTGCCGTCGTTTTCCGTGAGAAAACGCAGGGAGCCCTTTTTGTATATGAGATCCAGGACGGGAGGCGCCCCCATCTTGTCGGCATTAAACATGCACGATATGTTGTAGCGGCACAGAGTCTTTGACCCGCTGCGGAATATCAGCTGCTTCACCGGCATTTGAAATAGGGGGTTTTCTACGGTCTCCAGGGTCAGGAGATCCACGGAGCCGGCCTTGCCCTCCGCCAGACGCTGCACGTATTCTTCCTCCGCGAGGTCTTTCCTGTACCTCGGGGGAAGGGGAGCGGAAAAAGCATCTTTCGCATATTTCAACCTGAGCGGGTCCTCGTTGGGACCGGAGGAAGGGTAATCCCGGGCAGACGCCGCCTCTTCCTGCCTGCTGCCGGGCTCCCCTGCAGGCTCCGCCCCCGGGGCCGCGGCCCGAACCGGGACAGGCCCTGCGGTCCGGCGTTCTACGGGCCGCGTCAGTATCACACAGCAAACTATGACCACCAGCAGCGCCACAGCTCCGATCCACAAAAACAGCTTGTTCATACGCTTCTCCCGATACAGCTGCTGCCGGTCCGGGACCCGGACCGGCAGACTACCCTTCGTCTATTCCTTCGGGGCAGAGTCCTTGTCCTTGAAGAGCTCCGCCACGCCGGCTATGCTGCCCAGCATATTGGTGCCTTCGAGAGGCAGGAATATCTTGGAGGCCTTGCCGTCGGCCACCTTTGCCAGGGCTTCCATATACTTGAGAGCCAGTATGTCGTTGGTGGGCCGGCCGCTGTGCATGGCTTCGAACACTGTGGTGATGGCCTGTCCCTCACCCTCGGCTCTGGCTATCTTCTGATACTTTTCGGCGTCTGCCACCTGTCTCAGGGCCTCGGCCTCACCCTCGGCGCTGAGGATGCGGGCCTGCTTTTCACCCTCGGACTTCAGGATGGCGGCAGACTTTTCGCCCTCTGCCTCCAGGATGGCGGCTCTTCTGAAGCGCTCTGCCTTCATCTGCCTGTGCATGGCTTCGGTGACGTCTGCGGGAGGCTCGATCTTCTGGAGCTCCACTCTGGTGACCCTGACGCCCCACTTGTCGGTGGCTTCGTCCAGGATCTCCCTCAGCTGGGTATTGATCACGTCCCGGCTGGTGAGACACTCGTCCAGGGCCAGGTCGCCCACCAGGTTCCTCAGGTTGGTCTGGGCCAGCTTGGTGACGGCCAGATAGAAGTTGGCCACGTTGTATATGACCTTCATGGGGTCGGTGACCTCATAATAGACCACCGCGTCCACTTCCACTGCCACGTTGTCCTTGGTGATGACCTGCTGAGGCGGTACGTCCACCACCTGCTCGCGCATATCCACCTTGTTCATCCTGTCTATGATGGGCAGGATGAGCCTCAGGCCGGAGCCCACGGTCCTGTTGTAGCTTCCCAGGCGCTCCACCACGCCCTTCTCATAGGGACGCACGATGCGCACGCCGTTGGAGATAAACACCACCACGATGAGCGCCACGATCACAAAAAACATATCATTCCTCCGTGTATCTTTTTACCACTGCCTTGTTGCCGTCGATGCGCTCCACCAAGACAGCTTCGTTTTCCTCTATGTCCTCGCCGCTGACGGCGGTCCACACTTCTCCGTCCACCTTGATCCTGCCGGGGCTGTTTTTTGTCACGGCCCGGGTCACTATGCCGGTCATGCCCACCAGCCTTTCTGCGCCGAACCGGGAATCCGAGGGCTTGCCCAGCAGGAAGGGAGCCTTGCGGAATATGGCAAAGAGTATGATGCCTGTCAGGGCAAACACGGTCCAGTGGGTCCACTCGGGCAGCCCCAGCCGGCACAGAAGGGCGGCGGCAAAGGCGCCCAGTCCGAACCACAGGAGCACAAAGGAGCCCACGAAGATCTCGGTGACCACCAGTATGCCGCCCCATATGAGCCAATGCATGACTGTCATCTGATCACGCTCCCTCTCTCCATCTGTCTCAGCTTTTCCACCCGCTTCTCAATGGGGGGATGGGTGGAGAACAGATTGGCTATGGCCCCTGCGGTAAAGGGGTTGACTATATACAGATTTTCCGTAATGGTGTCGGCGGAGCTCATGGGCCGGGCCTTGACCCCTTCCTGCAGTCTCAGGAGGGCGTTGGCCAGAGAGCCGGGCCTGCCGCACATCCGGGCGCCGTCCTCGTCGGCCATATATTCCCTGGTCCGGGACACCCAGAGCTGCATGAGCATCATGGCTATGGAGGCCAGCAGCGAAAAGAGCACCGCGCCGCCCCTGTTCTCCCTGCCGGAGAACCAAAAGCCTACCCGGCCCACAAAGGTCACTATGCCGGCCATGCAGGCGGCTATGGTGGATATGAGTATATCCCTGTTTTTCACGTGGCTCAGCTCATGGGCCAGCACTCCCTCCAGCTCGTCCGGGGACAGCAGCTTCAGGATGCCGGTGGTGACGCACACCACCGCGTGGTTGGGGTCCCTGCCCGTGGCAAAGGCGTTGGGGCTCGCTTCCTCCACGTAATAGAGCCGGGGCATGGGGAGCCCTGCCTGTCCGGTCAGCCTTCTGACTATGGGGGTTATGAGCCCGTCGTTTTCGGGCACGGGGGTGGTCTTGTACATGGCCAGGACCATCTTGTCGCAGTTGTAATAGGTGATGAGGTTCATGCCCACCGCGATAATGAGCCCCAGGCCCAGACCGCCTCCGCCCTGGATGCCGCAGGCTTCGCAGACAAAGTTCACCAGGAACATGACTATCAACGTCATTACAGTCATGAGCACAAAGGTCTTGAAACGATTCATTATTACACCTCCAGTGTCAGCCCGTCATAGGCTGCGAACACGTTGTCCGGCAGCTCCCGGGACAGAGTCTCATGATCTACGTTGTGGGTCAGGTGGGTCAGATAGCATCTGCCCGGCCTGTATCTGGCCACAAACTCTATGGCTTCTTCTATGTTGAAATGGGAGCAGTGCTCCCTGTATCTCAGGCCGTCCAGCACCAGAGTGCCGCAGTTCTCAAAGTATTTTTCGCTCTCCGGCGGCACCGTCTTCACGTCCGTGGCATAAACCAGGTCCCCTATCCTGAAGGAGAGGATGGGCAGATTGCCGTGCATCACCCTGAAGGGGATGATGTGCAGGCTCCCCAGGTCAAAGGGCCCCCGGATAACGTTGAGGACTATCTTCGGTATCTGGCTGGGATTGATGGGAGGCCGGAACATATAGGGAAAGGCGGTCCTGATACAGTCCGCCACCCTTTTCTCCGCATAGAGGGGCATGGTCCTGCCCGTCTTCATGGTAAAGCCCCGCACGTCGTCTATACCGAAGAGGTGGTCGGCGTGCTCATGGGTGTATATCACCCCGTCTATATCCTCTATGCCCTCCCGGATGCACTGCAAACGGAACTCCGGAGGCGTGTCTATCACCAGCCGGGTGCTGCCGTCCGTGATATACACGGCAGACCTGTACCTTTTGTTTTTGGGGTCCTCCGAGCGGCACACTTCACAGTGGCAGCCCACCTGGGGTATGCCGGTGCTGGTCCCCGTGCCCAAAAAGGTCAGCTTCATTTGACTACGGGCACCTTGGCCCACCCCTGGGCGCTCTCGGTGAACTCTCTGGCGGCAAAGCACCAGATCACCACCTTTTTCCCTTTGAGTGTGTCGGGCTTTCTCATCAGGCTCACCCGCACGGAGGTGGAGCCGGAGCCCTTGACTCCCAGCAGGTCCACCGGCATCTTCAGCCTGGCTGCCAGAGCCTCCGCAAAGCCGGCGTTCACCGCCAGCATATCCCCGCCGCTGTGAAACACCAGGGTGTGGCTGTCTCCCATCAGCAGCACGGGGCTGGAGGCGGAGACCGCCTTCTGGCAGGAGGTGATCCTGACGCTCTCCTTGGGCACGGCCTTGTTCATGGTCCTCATGTCGCCGCTGATCTCAATGGTCTTGGCGGAGCCTGCAAAGGAGGTCTTGGCCGCGGCCTTGTACCAGGCCTCTCCCTTGACTGCGCTGAGCACCGCTCCCGCAGCGGCGTTCATGCCTCCCGGAGCCCAGTGGGAATCGGTCTTCAGATACAGATCGCCGTGAGGCTTGGCGGCTATAAAGGCAGGCGCCAGGTCTATGACCCGGACCCCCTTGGACTTCAGCAGAGCGTAAAAGTCCTGGCAGGCCTTGTCGGCCCTGGCGTTGGCGGAGGTCTTGACCCCTGTCAGCAGCTCGGGATAAATGGCGGCCTTGGCAGGCACGGGCATCAGTATCAGCTCTATGTTCTTTTTCTTCAGCTGCTCGTTGAAGTCCACTATGGCCGGAAGAGGGTCGGCCAGCTCAGCCTTGGCCGCTGAGGCCTTGGCAGCGTTCGCTCCCCAAAAGCCGGTCTGAGCCAGAAAATGCAGCTCGCTCTTCAGGAACCAATAGCCGTTCTGGCCCTTGACGGCGCCGGAGGCGGCGTTTTTCCAGAGCTTGTCCATCTCCGTGGTGAACTGGGAGGCGGAGAGAGCCGTCGCCACAGTCAGCAGGACCAGCAGAAATGCTATCCGTCTAATCATCTTCCTCTTCTCCTTTTTTTACCTTGTCGTTCCTGAACCAGGCGTCCAGCACGTAGCTGTCCGGGTCGTCCAGCTCTATGCGCTGATAGGTGCCGTATTTGCCCTCGGCGCTCTTCCAGGGGACGATCTCCATGGTCACCCTGTCCCCCGGGGCTATGGAGGCGTTGTCGGTCTCCTCTCCCCCGTCCAGGCTCACCACATAGACCAGAATGCCGTCCTTGGCGTTCTTCACTTCCTCATTGGCGCTGTCGGCGTCCGTGAGCCATATGGCAGTGATGCAGTCCCAATAGGGAGTGGAGCCCTTGGCGGGCAGCCGGCTCACGTCCTTTACGGTGCCGGTGACCTGAGCGGTCTTGACCCCGGCAGAGGGGTCTATCCGATATACCAGCTCCTCACCGGTCTTTTTGCCGCAGCCCCCAAGGGCCAGAGCCGCAACGAGGAGCGCAAGGCACAAAGCAGCGTATTTTGTCATAGTATCATTCTCCCTTTGGTATTTTGTTCCAGTCCAGGCTTTCCCAGTCTCCCAGAGCTATCTCCCGCTGGGCAAACTCGTATATCACCCAGGTCTTGCCCTCCAGCAGGTCGGGCCTGTGGTTTTTGGCGGAGTAGATCAGGTTTTTGTAGAGCTCTCTGCGGGAGGCGGAAGCGCCTCCGGCGTTCAGAGCCAGCTTGTCAACTCCCGAGCCCGTGAGACAGCGGAGCCTTTCCGCCAGACCCGCGTCCCGGCCCCATTTCAGTGAGCCGTCGGAATAGATGTTGGAGTAGCTGTCTCCCAGCAGCAGTATCCGGCTGTCGGCAGGCTCCCCCACGGGCGAAAGCAGAGTCACGGTCTCTTCGGCGTATTTCTTCTGCATATCCGGCAGCTGCAGCATGTCAAATATGTCTCCCCTGTTGGAGGCTATGAGCTCTCTCGTCTCCGGGGCTCTGCCGAAGGTCCCGGTGATCCGGGCCAGGCTTTCCGCCGCCAGAGACAGGCCGTAAGGGGTCCAGTGGGTGTCGCATTTCAAATACAGGTCCCGGTCCCGGCGCTGCCGAAACAACTCCGAGAGGTCGCACACCCGGCAACCCTCCTTTTCAAGCGCCCGGAGGAGCCCCTCCAGCGAGGGGTCTTCGGTCCCCTTCCCCCAGGCCCCGGCAAACCGTTCGGGATATACGTACAGTTTGTTGGGCACGGGCATCACTATGAGCTCCACGCCCCGGGAGGCCAGATAGCGGCGGAGCCGGAGTATCTCCCCGGCGGCAGCCTCTCCCCGGGCGGAGTCCCCCGTCATCAGGGCTCTGAGCTCTTCGCTGTAAAACAGCTCTCCTTTCCGGCCCGTGAGGGCCTTTTCGTTGCCCGTGTCCAGCCCAACGGTCAGGACGTACTGGACCGCCGGCCGCAGGGCCCGGGACAGATACTGCCCCTCCTCCACGCGGGTCTCAAAGGCCTTGATCTCCTCCGGCGAGGCAAAGAGCCTGCCGGCGTCCCGGAGGCCCCGGACCTGCTTCAGCCGGCTCCGGTCCGGCAGGAGCTTCAGGACTCCCGCCTCGGCGACCCGGCCCTTGTCCGCATATTCGCGGCAGACCTGAAACGCGGGAGGCGCGAACAGCATCAGCAAAAAGACCGCCACCGTGATCCGGGCAGCTGCAGGCGATATCCGGGTATGCTCCAGATATCCGCGGGCTTGTTCTTCTCTTGTCATGATCTCAGAATATAAAATAGATAAACGGATTGTACGACTGGACCGCCAGCATGGCCACTGACAGCACAAACAGGACAAAGCCTGTGATGATGACTCCGGCTGTCAGCTTCTGGGTGTATTCCCAGGTATCCGCCAGGCCCCACACTGCAAAGCCCGCCAGCAGGAAGCTGATCAGGTAGTAGGGCTTCATGAGCAGTCCGGCTATCAGCCCGTGATCGGCGCCGGACACGGCTGCCGGGGCAAACATGCACCGGATATAGGTCAGGGCCTCCGGCAGGCTGCCGCTGCGGAAAAAGATCCAGCCGAACATGACCAGCAAAAAGGTGAGGGCAGTCTGCAGCCACGCCGGCGCTCTGTGGTAAAAAGGCCTTTTGCCGTTCATCCTCTCAAGGGCCAGCAGTATGCCGTGGAGCCCGCCCCATATGACGAAGGTCCAGCCGGCTCCGTGCCACAGACCCCCCAGCAGCATCACCAAAAACAGATTGAGATAGGTGCGCCACGGTCCCTTTCTGTTGCCTCCCAGAGGGATATACAGATAATCCCTGAGCCAGCTTGACAGGGAGATATGCCACCTGCGCCAGAACTCCGTGATGGACCGGGACTTGTAGGGCATGTCAAAGTTGCGTATATACACGAAGCCGAACATGAGCCCCAGCCCCACCGCCATATCCGAATAGGCGCTGAAATCAAAATATATCTGAAAGCTGTAGCCGAGCGCGCCGTACCAGGCGTGGAGCGCGTGTATGGGCGCCGCGTCAAAGCAGGTGTCCGCCAGCTTGCCGCAGGGGTTGGCCAGCAGCACCTTTTTGGCCAGACCGAAGGCAAAGAACATGGCTCCCCGGGCAAATTTGTCTGCAGACACGGTCCTTGCGGTCAGCTGCCGGGCTATCTCCGAAAACCGGATGATGGGGCCCGCCACCAGCTGGGGGAACATGGCCACGAAGCAGGCAAAATCCACAAAGCTCCTCATGGGCCTGGCGTGTCCCCTGTAAACGTCGATGGCGTAGCTCATGGACTGAAAGGTATAAAAGCTGATGCCCAGAGGCAGCACCACGTTAAGGGTATGCCCCAGCCCGGGCAGGCCCAGGGCCTCCAGCAGGGCGCTCAGGTTATGACAGGCAAAATTGTAATACTTAAAAAAGCCCAGGACAGCCAGATTGGTCACCACCGACGCGATCATGGCGCCCCTTTGCATGCGGGAACGCTCCCCGCCTGCCTTCAGCTCCCGCATCTCCCCCCGGAAACGAAAGCCGTCATAGGCCTGCACCAGCCCCGCCACGTAATCTATGAGGGTGGAGGCAAACATCAGCAGCACGAACAGAGGGTTCGTCCAACCGTAAAACAGGTAGCTGATGACGGTGAGAACTCCGTTTTTCAGCCGCTTGGGAACGGCGTAATAGACGAGAAGCGCTGCCGGCAGGAACCAGAATATGAACCAGACCGAGCTGAATACCACTCTCCGAGCCTCACTTGCAGCTGGCTATTATATCGGCATATATCATATCTGCCATCCTGTAATATCCGTACTCGCTGGGGTGCACGTTCTCGTTGACGACTGTCACCGGCCGGGGATTCCGGCTGTTGGCGGGCACCTCCGTCAGGGGAAAGTCATAGCGGCAGTCAATATTGGCATTGACAGATATGATGCTTGTCCTGTCGGCAGAGCCGTAAGCGGCGATGATATCCCTGCAATAATCGTATATGGCGTTCTTGAAATGCAGATAGTGATAGCTGTTCCTGACTCCCCAGCCGTAGCCGTCCCGGCAGTTGGGCAGAGGCAGCATGATATGGAGCCTGATGTCCCGGCGGAACCGGCGTATACTGTCGGTGATCCTGTTCAGGTTGCGTATATAGTCCTTGTCTCCCACGTCATTGGGCCCCGACAGCAGGAACACGTCTGTCACGTCCCGGAACTCCGGATGCTCCTTCATATAATACGAAAAATCAAAGGTCTTGGTTTCCGGATCGAAGAAGCTGTTGGTCATGCCTGCCTTCTCCGGCAAGCCCACGTAATCCCTGTAGGCCCAGCTGCTGCGGCCCTCGTGCATGATGACCCGTTCGGTTCCCGTACTGTCTGGCCGGGTGTCTGTGCGGGTGCCGTAGAGGGTCAGCGCAGGCCCCATCAGGTTTTGCAGCTCCGCCAGATACACCGCGGCGTGGGTCAGGGAGTCGCCTATGAAGATGGCCTTTATCTCAGGCTTCACAGTGTCCTCCACCACTCTGATTATACACTGCGCGGAGGCCTTTTCGGTCCCCTCGCTGTCCAGAGCCCTGAGTGTCAGGGGGTGGTCCCCGGGAGTCCGGGCTATGATCCGCAGGCTCTCGGCCAGATTGTCAAAGCCGTCCCCCGCCAGAGAGGAGGTCACCATATAGTCGTCTATGTTGTTGCACCGGGCGATATTATAGTAGTGCAGACGGACTTCCCTGCCCTTCACCACCGGTATCACCGGCGCCAGGCTCAGCTCGCACTCCGCGGCGGCCAGAGCCCCGGCCAGCAAAGCTGTCAGCGCAAATATCAAAAACACAGTCTTCATTTATTCCTCCATACACTGGCCCGCATTGAAATACTGCTTTATTTCCGGGTCAAATCCCAGGGTGTCGGACGTATATACGCCCTCTGCCTGCGGGTTGTCTTCAAGGGGCTCCAGCAGCAGGCTGTACCACCTGCCGGGCTCGTAATCATACACCTTTTCCCCGTTGGCAAAGGCGCGGCAGATCACGTATATGAGCCGGCCGTCCTCTGTCCTGAACTCCGTGTTCACAAGCGCATCCCTGTAAGGCGCGATCTCCTCGAGAGAGGGGAAATGGGAGCTCCTTACAGGCTCGGCCTTCACTCTTTCGGCCCGGGACGTCCGGGCGGGAAACAGGGATCTGTAGAGCCGGTGCTCGGCAGCGATCTCTTCGGGAGATATCTGCTTCTCCCCCTGCTTGCCGTCCAGAGTGTTGGAATATATCCTCCAGACGCCCTGTCTGTTGGATTCCCACACCACCAGGCCCGAGCCGAGGCCTGCCGCTTCTTCGGCGGCCTCAAGGCCTCCGGCAAAGAGCAGGCACATCAGGAAGCACAATATGCTTTTCGTGAAAGCCCTGTTCATTGCAACATACACCCGCGCTCTATTCAAACCCTTGTCCGGCGTTGAAATACTGAGGCGCTTCGGCGTCAAAGTCCAGGTCGTCCGCCGTGTAGATGGTCTCTGCCTGACTGTTGTCCTCCACGGGCTCCACCAGGAGAGTGTATTCCTTTCCTTTTTCGTAGCCAAACACCTTTTCTCCGTTGGCGTAGCCCCGGCAGAGGACCCTCAGGGGCTCCCCTTCCCGGGTCCGGAACTCGCAATTGATGAGGGCGTCCTTGTAGGGAGCTATCTCCTCCAGAGAGGGCAGCCTGGACACGCCGGTCAATGCCGCCCTCACCTCGCGGCCGTTGGGAGCCCAGGGCTTTATCACCCGTTTTGCGCGGTCATTGTCCAGAGCGACCTCTTCGGCAGAGAGGACCCGGTCATATACGGCAATGGCGTTGATCAGGCCGCAAAAGTCTCCCTTCCCCTCCGGCATATTGCCGGCGGAACAGCCGGTCAGGTCCCATTTGTCAAAGGCTCCCTGAGCGTCGGTAAAGGAGGCGGCGAGCCTGCCGTCCAGATACACGTTCACCACGTCGCCGCCATAGGTGACGGCCCCGTGGACTGTCTTGCCGGGCTCCGCTTTGGTCAGCACCAGCACCGGACTTGAGTCATAAACTCCCAAAAAGGTCCTCATCCTCAGCACCAGACTGTCGTGCTCCGCGGCCAGGGACAGCAGGGTGGTCCCTCTGTGAGCGGCGGCGAATATGATCCCGTATTCCCGGGGCCTTTGGACACAGGCGTCAAAGACTATGCTGAAGCTGCCGCTTTTTCTGATGGCCTCTCCCGGAGAAACGCCGGCGTCCAGCGCCCCGCCGCAGAAGCACAGTCCGTGATTGCCGGCGTACCAGGCCCTGCCCTTCAGGGCGGGAGGCTCCGGGACTCCCTCACGGTACACCATGGTCTCCCCGTCGGGCGCATAATACCATACCGGGGCGCCCACGGGATACTGCAGATTGTTTATGGGGATAGTGATATCCAGCCGGTTGGGCTCCGCAGCCAGATCGTATATGCCCTTTACGTAGAGCAGGTCCTCTTCCACCGGGCTCTCAAACTCTATGTCTATGCGGGAGCCGTCCTCCGACAGCTTCCGGCTCTTGATGGCAGTCCCGGAATGGAGCCCCAGCTTCATGCGGCCGATATCCACCGGCTCGGACAGAGAGAGAGATACTCCGCCGGCAGAGGGCAGCACCCGGGCTATGGAGGGCTTTGAGGGAGGGGCCACTATGACCGTCCCTCTGTAGGTCTTGCTGCCCCGGGCTTCCACGCTGTAAACTCCCGGCTTGGCATAGGTATGCCTTGCAGACGGTCCTCCCTTTTCCGAGGAGCCGTCCCCGAAGGACCAGACCGCGCTCTTTTCGGACCCCGGCAGGGTCCACCGGGCCTCGGACCGGCCCTCAAAGGACTGAGTCCCCAGCTCCCACTCCTCAAAATACACGGAGGGATACCGGTCAGTGTGGCCGTCAAAGGAGTAGCGGACGGGCTTGCCGACCCGGGTCATGGTTTTGGGGTCTATGCGGCACACGAAAATGTCGTAGTCAGACTTGTTGTGATCGTGCTGGTCGGGAGACGCTCCGAAGGCCAGGGCCCCCATGGAGCAGGACACCTCGGGAAAATAGACGTAGGCTCTGTCCTTGGGCAGGCTCTTGTCCCGGTTGTCCAGAATGTGGTGAATGACCCCGGTGGCGGGATCATAGGCCCCCACGGGACCGCCGGCGTTCTCCATCCACACGATCCACTTGCCGTCATAGGTGTGGAAGGGCATGCAGCCCCGGAGCTGGGCTATCTCCCGGACGGTCTTTTTGTCCCGGTCATAGGCAAACACCAGAGCGGGATGCTCGCAGACCCCGTAGGAGAGGGTCCTGTCAAAGAGCAGGTGATATTTGCCCCGGGTGTCATAGAGCTCCCGGCTCTTTTTGCCGGAGAAGCTGTAGAGGCAGGTCTTTCTGTCGCCGTTGATGTAGATAAAGCTGTCATTGTCGGCAAACACCACGGAGTGGCCGCCGCCGTAATCGCAGGCCTTGTCAAAGAGCACCTCATCCCTGCCTGTCTTCATGTCTATGACATGCATCTTCCCTATAGGCGGCTTGTCCTTCCAGTTTCTGGAGGAGACCGGGTATTCCATATAGAGCACCTTAGAGCCGTCCGGAGACACCTGGGCGCTCATATGGTCGGTCTTGTTGTCCGCCTTGGGGGATATCTGCTTTTCCCCCTGCTTGCCGTCGAGAGTATTGGAATATATCCTCCAGACGCCCTGCCTGTTGGACTCCCACACCACGTAGCCCCTGCCAAAGCGGGTCATCTCGTCGTAGGCGCCGGCGCCCACGGCAAATAAAAGCACGACGAAGAGCGTCATGCACAGCTTTTTCATAGTATCTTCACCTGTATGATCCCGGATCGCATATTTAACAAAAAGGCGCCGCGCGGCGGCGCCTTTATTCTGATAGGCCTGTTATTTCCTGTCCTTCATGAAGTCGGGCACCTTGAAATTGCCGCTGGGCTTGCTGTAGCTCTGCTTCTGTTCCTGGGGGGCAGGCTTGGACGCGGGCGCCGTATGGGCAGGCTCCGCCTTGGGAGCGGTCTCGGCCTTGGGAGGCTGGGGAGCGCTCTTGGGCTTGCTGACGCCCACCACGGGGTTCACGAAGGGAGAGGACGACTGGTCAAAGCCGGTGGCCACCACGGTGATCTTGATCTCGTCCTTGTCGTCGGTCTTGAGTTTGTTGTCATAGACCACGCCGAAGATCACCTCGGTGTTCACGTTGTTGGCCTCGGCGGCGGAATTGATCACGGACATGGCGTCAAAGGTCTCCTGCAGCTCCAGGTCCTCGCTGGCGGTGATATTCACCAGGACGCCGGTAGCGTTTTCGATGGAGGCGTCCAGCAGCTTGCTGCGGCAGGCTGCCTCGGCGGCTATCTTCGCCCTGTTTTCACCGGAGGCAATACCTATACCCATGAGAGCGGAGCCCTTGTCCTTCATGATGTGCTCCACGTCGGCAAAGTCCACGTTGATGTGGCCGGGCTGGGTGATGATGTCGGAAATGCCCTGCACGCCGTTCTTGAGGGTCTCGTCGGCTATGAGAAAAGCGTTCTTCAGAGTGATCTTCTTGTCGCAGACCTCGCTGAGCTTGCTGTTGGGGATGGCTATCAGGGTGTCCACGCAGGTCTTCAGATTCTTGATGCCTTCCTCGGCCTTGGCCGCTCTCTGGCCGCCTTCCCACACGAAGGGACGGGTCACGATGCCCACGGTGAGGATGCCCAGCTTCCGGGATATGTCGGCCACCACGGGAGCCGCTCCGGTACCGGTGCCGCCGCCCATGCCGGCAGTGATGAAGACCATGTCGGCCTTTTCCGAAGTCTCGCCGCCCATGAGCTCCTTTTCTATCTCTTCCTTGCTGTCCTCGGCCGCCTGTCTGCCCACCTCGGGATTACCTCCGGCGCCCAGGCCGTGAGTGAGTCTCTCGCCCAGCACTATCTTCTTTTTGCAGCTGGACATATCCAGCACCTGCTGGTCGGTGTTCAGGACCACGAACTCCACGCCCTCTACGCCGCTTTCCATCATTCTGTGAACAGCGTTCATGCCGGCTCCGCCGACGCCCAATACCTTGATCTTTGCTCCGCTTGCCATATCGCTTCTCCTTGGATACTATTGTTTACTCTCTTATTTTGGAAACAACCGGCTGAAAAAGCCGATGAATTTTTTGCCTATAGTCTCTCTCCGGGCGCTCTCCCCGGCGTCGTCCGCCGCCATGACCTTCAGGGCGCCCAGCACCGGGAACCACTGAGGATCCTCGGTGATGTAGTCCATGCCCGACAGTCCGTAGGACCTGCCGGTCTTGACTCTGAGGCCCCGGGGAGCCTCCCGCGACAGGGCTGCCGCCAGCCCCCGGACCATGGCCAGACCGCCTGTATAGACGTAGCCGGCAAACACCTGATCTCCGTAGCCCTCGTTTTCCACACAGGCCGTCACCCGGTCCGCCAGCTGCCTGACCAGATCCTCCAGGAAACGGTTGTATTCTCCCATCTCCAGCCATTTGCGCTCCGGATCGGAGGCCAGCCCCAGGAGCTTTTTGTCCTTTGAGTCCGTCATCAGCAGATTGGAATAGTTGTCGAACACGTAGGACGCCTCCTCAAAGGGGATCCTGTACACCCAGGAAATGGTGTTGACCAGATCGTGTATGCCCACGGGCAGCACGGCGCACAGCTGTATGTTGCCCTCGGTAAACACTGCCACGTCGGTCTTGTCCCAGCCCACGTCGGCCAGGACCACGCCCAGATCCCTTTCGCCCTGCTTGATGCAGGCCTCTGCGGCCAGATAGCTCTCGGGAAAAATGTCCACGTCCTTCAGGCCCACCAGGTCCACCAGCTGGCAGACGGCAGCCTTTTGCCGGTCGTCGGCATACGCCAGGAAATTCTCTCCCTGAAAACGGGTGCATTTTTCGCGGAGAGGGTCATAGGTGAACTCGCCGTCCACGTAATACTTCTTGTTGGACACGAACATCACCGACTTGCCGAACACGGGGGCCGAGTCGCTGATCACCTTGTCCAGCCTGTCCAGTATGCCGTAGGTGATGCGGGTGGGCTGCGAAAAGGCGATCTCGCCGGACCTGTTCCGGGACTCCAGACCGGAGCCGCTGAGACTGAAGCAGACGTGGTCGGGGTCCCCCTTGGAAAGACCCATCTGATAGATCAGATCCCGGACTATGGCTGCCACCGCTTCGGTATTCAGGATGATGCCCTTTTCGATGCCCTCGGAATTCGCGTGAGCCACGTCTATGATCCGGACCGTATTACGGCCTGCGTCATAGCTGCCCAGGGCCGCCTTTATGGTTTTTGACCCGAGATCACAGGCCAGATAATAACTGCTTTTCACTGCGTCCAACCTAACAACATACTACACGGCAAACAAACTGCACATATATATTATATCTTAAAAATCCGTTTTATGCCAAGAGAAAGGGCCGGTCAGGGATTTTTTTTTGGAGCCCTCCTCCCCTTGATGAACTCCACCCTGATGATGGACAGATTGAGGAATATCCTGCCGCCCAGGACTATGAGGGCAGCCAGAAACAGGTCTATCCTCAGCAGGTCTCCTATGTAGGCCAGACCTGCGGCCAGCAGAGCGTTGCAGAAAAAGCCCGACAGGAATATGGAGTCTTCAAAATTGCCCTGCAGTCTGGCCCTCACACCGCCGGTGATGGCGTCCAGACCCGCCAGCAGCGCCAGGGACAGATAGCTGGCCCACTTGCCGGGCAGGTCCACGGGGGCAAAATACACCGCCAGGCCCAGCATAAAGGCCAGCACGGGATACAGATACAGCTTCAGCCGGGCCTTGTTCATTTGGTCACCTCCCGGGCGTAGGTGAACTTGGTAGAGCCGGTGTAGGCCGGCAGCTCCAGCTTTTTCTCCTTGGTCACCGTGAGCATGCCCAGCACCTGCAGATCTGCCACGGTGCCTCCGGGCATATTGATGCCCGTGTAGAGGTCGTCGGGGTTGCCCACGGCCTTGATGACGTAAGGGGGAAAGACCCTGATATTATTCACCAGAATGGGAGTGCCGGCGCAGCGGATGGAGGTGTTGGCCACTATCCTCTGCTCGTTCACGGACACGGCCTCGGCTCCGGAGTTGAAGAGCTCGTTCACCGTCAGCACTATGTCCGAGTAGTGCACCAGCAGCTGGTCTATCTCGTAGGCGGGCGAATCCTTGGATATCTTGGGGCTGTCCACCAGAGTGACTATGACCCCGGGGCCCGACACGGCGCTGGTGCCGGCCAGCAGCTTGCTCTCCGTGAGGATGTTTTCCAGCCTCTGGGTGCTGGCCACGCCCTTTGCCTGCTCCACGGCCATTTTTTCCGTGAGAGCCTTCTGGTCAGCCAGCTCCTTCTGCAGCTTGATGTTTTCATCCTTGGCGTATTTGAGGAGCGAGCCGGCGTCGGCCATCCTGATGGGGATGCCCTCTCTGATGGCCTGTATCTGGGTCTTGAAGGTGAGAGCAAACAGCACGCCCAGTATGAAGCACAGGATCACCAACTCGGCGAGCCAGCTTTTTCCGTGACTTGCAGGAACCATTCGTTACTCCTTTGGAAAATCTTTTAAGTTCTTTTTGGGCTTGTAGGTGGCGGTCTCGTCGTCCAGGAGACATATCTCCCGGGCGTTCCGGAGAATATCCGGCCTGAGACGGCTGATGGCAGAGAGCAGGTCCAGCTTTTCGATGGTGTTGGCCAGAGCGCCGAACTCCACCGTGGGGCCCTCCCCCGCCAGATCCAGCACCAGGGAGGAATCGGCGTCCACCCACAGCTTGGCCGGCCGCAGCTTTTTCTGGTCCGCATAGACAGCTACGTTGTACAGGAACTGCAGATCGTATATCTGCCTGCGTCTCAGATTGATCTTGTCGGCAAAATACTGCTCCACCGACTTTTCGTCGGCGAACTTGCCGGACCCTCCCTCCGGGGAAAGGGCGGCCAGAGCCTGAGCCTTTTTGGCATTCTGGGTCCGGGCGTAGGCGTCGGCGTTCATGTCGGAAATGCTGCGGCCCACGGAGGGCTCCACCCCGGATATCAGCACGGGCAGAGGTCTGGTGCGCTCCCCCCGGGCCAGCTTGTGAAACACGAAGCCGCTCCTGTCCGTCAGATATTCGTTTCTGTCCTGCTTCACCAGGGCAAAGGGAGTCCTCTCCTTCACCCGGACGCTGACCGTGTCGGGAAAGCGGATGACGGCTCTGACGCTCAGCACCTCCGGCTGGGCCAGCACGTCCCTGCACTCGGAGCTCCTGACGAACATGGCGCAGAAGATATTTTTTCCCTCGTATCTCTCGGCGGCCTTACGGGCCACGGCGGCCTTGGAATACCGGACCCCTTTTACCCCCGTGTTCTCCACGCCAAAGCCGGGATAGGTGAGCAAAAAGCCCGCCACAAAGCCGGCTATGACAAATATGCCAAACAGCCTGAGGACCCTGAAGACGTTGTCAAAGGCCCTCCTGACAGCGGTGTCGGGAGGCCCTCCTGCCCCGTCGCCGGGGGCGGGAGTGTCCAGATTGGTCTGGCTGATGCGTCTGTCACGTCTCATTTTGCGCGCTGCCGATCATGATGTCCAGAAAGGCTTCAAAGCTGATGCCGGCGGCCATGAGGGCCTTGGGCACCAGACTGGTGGGAGTCATGCCGGGTATGGTGTTGGTCTCCAGGACCTGGATGCCTCCTCCGGGCTCCACGATCATATCCGTCCTGGACACGCCTCTGCAGCCCAAAGCCCTGTGGGCGGCCAGAGCCAGCTCCGCTGCCCGGGTGGCCGCGGCCCCGTCAAGGCGGGCCGGGCATATCTCGGCAGTCCTGCCGGGCACGTATTTGGCTTCCAGGTCGTAGAGGCCCTCGTCGGGCACTATCTCTATGGCGGGCAGGGCCATGGGCCCCTTGTGGGTGTCCAGCACGGCCACTGTGATCTCCGTGCCCTCCACGTTCTCCTCCGCCATGATGACTGCGTCGTATTCGGCCGCGGTCCGCACCGCCTGCTCCAGCTCCTCCTCCGTACAGACCTTGGTCATGCCGATGGTGGAGCCCTGACACACGGGCTTTATGAACAGGGGATACCTGAGACCGGCGCACTGGGTCCGGGCGTCGGCGGGCCGGGAGGCGCTGATGATCACCGCCTCGGGAGTGGGGATGCCGTGCTGCCTGTATATCTTTTTGCTGACGGCCTTGTCGATGGCCAGAGCGTGGCCCAGGATGCCGGAGCCCGTGTAGGGGATGCCCAGCATCTCCAGCAGGCCCTGGACGGCTCCGTCCTCGCCGTATTTGCCGTGAAGGGCCACAAAGCACACGTCGGGCCTCTTGTCCCTGCCCTCAAAGAGCAGGCTGCAGGGAGCGGCAAAGCCGGACTCGTAAAACGCTTCTATCTGCTCTCTGTGGACTTCCATCATGGGATATTTTTCCACCACTGTCTGCCAGCCGGGGCGCAGCCCCGCCACGTCTATGCCGCAGACGTCGTATTTGTCCTTGTTGAGAGCCAGGCATATCTGATAGCCGGTGACCAGAGAGATGTTTCTCTCGGAGGACAGTCCTCCCATGAGCACCGCCACCCTTGTTTTGGAAAAGTCGCCCACCAGCCGCACCTCCGGCTCCAGCTCCACGCCCTTTTCCCGCAGCACCCGGTCCCTGACGCGGCCGGCCAGCGCGCAGACGTCAGAGGCGGAAGCGCCGTCGGCGTTGATGATGAAATTGGCGTGCTCCTCCGCCACTCTGGCTCCTCCGGCTGCTGCGCCCTTCAGGCCGCAGCTCTCTATGAGCCGGCCCGCCTGCACGTCTTCGGCCGGATTCTTGAAAAAGCAGCCGGCGCTCTTCTGATTGGGAAACTTGCGCTTGCGGAGATACAGCCTTTCGGAGAGGTAGTCCTTCGCCGCCTGCAGCTCTTCGGGAGAGGAAGCCCTGACGAGGCGGAAGGCGCAGGAAAGGAGCACGTAGCTGCCGGGATTCTTCTGAAACAGGGAGTTCCTGTATTCGTAGCCGCACTCCTCCGCCTCCAGGGTGCAGAGGCAGTCGCGCTCCACGTCATACACGTCCAGAGAGGCCACGAAACGGCTGATGCCGCCCAGGCTCTCGCCGGCGTTCATATACAGGGCGCCGCCCAGACTGCCGGGCACGGCCCCCACTTCCTGAAGGCCTGTAAAGCCCGCCTCCAGGGAGGCTCTGGCCGCCGCGGTGAGCCCTGCGGCGCACCCGCAGACAAAGAGGCCCTCGCCGGTCTCTCCGGACTCGGCCAGACCGGGGCCCAGCTTCACCACCGCTCCCGCAAAACCCCTGTCGGAGACCAGCAGATTGGTGCCGCCGCCAAAGACGTAAAAAGGAACGTCCGCGGCCCGGAGGGCCCGGATAGTCTCCGCCACGGCTTCGGGGCTGTCGCATACGACCATCATATCGCAGCAGCCCCCCACTCCCATAGCGGTGTGCCTGTCCAGAGGCTCGTTGTAATATACAGTAATACCTTTTATACTTTCCAGCATCAGTTACTCCCTGTCAGCCAGGTCGGCGCATATGGCGTTGATGTCTCCGGCGCCGAAGACCACCGCTATATCGCTGTCGGCGACGGTCCTTTTCAGATAGTCGGCTATGAGGTTTTTGGGCAGGTAGGAGGTGTTTTTGAAGCCCGACTCCAGTATGGCCCTGTTGACCATGTTGCCGTCCACGCCCTTGATGGGCTTTTCCCGGGCGGCGTAAACGTCGGTGACTATGACCTCGTCCCCCTTGGTGAGCACCTCCACAAAGCCCTGCAGATGGTCTCTGGTCCGGGAATACAGGTGGGGCTGGAACACGGCCACTATCCTCCTGCCCGGGTAGTGCTCCCTGAGAGCGTCCATGGTGGCTCCTATTTCAGTGGGGTGATGGGCGTAGTCGTCTATGAGCATGCCTCCGTTGAGATGCCGCACGTTGAAGCGGCGGCTGGGCAGGGAAAAGCTCTCCAGCACCTGTTTCTGAGCCTCCGCCGGGATGCCCAGCAGGCTGCAGCAGGCCATACAGGCCAGAGCGTTGAGTATGTTGTGTCTGCCGGGTATCTGCAGGGACACCCGGCCGCAGCCCGTCACCTCAAAGGTGGTGCCTCCGCCCTGTATCTCCACGTCCGTGGCCCTGAAGTCGGCGCCTTCTCCGAAGCCGAAGCCCACGGCCCGGCGGCCGCTTTCCCGGGCGGTCCGGACGGCGGCGGGACAGTCGGCGCAATAGACTATGGCCCCGTCCGGGTCCACGTTGCGGACAAAGGCGGCAAAGGCCTCCCTGATCCTGTCAAAGGTGCCGTAATAGTCCAGATGGTCGGCGTCTATATTGGTGATGACTGCCAGAGAGGGCCGCAGGTCCAGAAAGGACTCAAAGGCCTCGCAGGCCTCGGTGAGGAAATATTTGTTGCTTTTGCCTATGCGGGCGTTGCTGCCCTTCAGAGAGGGCACCGCGGCGCCTATAAGGGAGGTGTTGTCGTAGCCGCTGCCCGAAAGGACGGCGTCTATCATGGTGGTGGTAGTGGTCTTGCCGTGGGTGCCGGCCACGGCTATGCGGACTTCGTATTCGCTCATGAGCCGGCCCAGCATCTCGGAGCGGACCAGGCATTCGCCCGCCGTCTCTCTGGCCTTGCGCAGCTCTTCGTTGTCATTGGGTATGGCGGCGGAATAGACTATCACGTCCTGATCCGATATGTTGTTGGCGGAGTGGCCGATGGTGACCGTGATGCCCTTGTTGCGGAGGCGGATGGTGGACGCCCTTTCTGTGGCATCGCTGCCCGATACGCTGCACCCTCTCGCCTTGAGGATCTCCGCTATGGGGCTCATGCCCTCGCCCCCGATACCGATAAAGTGATACTTCCTGCTGTCCAACGCTGCGCTCTGCCTCTCATCAAAAAATCAAACCAATTATATTATACTATATTTGCCCTCAAATGAAAATACGAAAAGGCCTGCCGGGCCCGGAGCCCGGCTCTCTTTTTTTGTAAAAAAAGGCCCTGCTTCCGGGGCTTTTCCCCGGCGCCTCTTGCAAAATGCGCCCGCTGTGTGTAATATAAAAGTGACCCGCCCGGCGGCGGGTCCACAGACACAAGGCAAAGGAGCTATATTGCGTGATGGACGTTTCCATAGACGAGATCAGAGCCCGGGAGATACTGGACGCCCGGGGGCTGCCCGGACTGGAGGCAGAGGTGTTTTTGGCGGACGGGACCTACGGCGCGGGCCGGGTGTCCGCGGGGCCGGACCCTGCGGGGAGCAGCGGCGCCCGGTCGGCGGCGGACGCGGCGGCCTTTATCAACGGAGACCTGAACGACATGCTCTGCGGGGTCAGCACCACGGACCAGGCGGGCATTGACGACGAGCTGGAAACGCTGGAGGAGCTGCCGGCCTATGGGGCTCTGGCTGTATCCCGGGCCTGCGCCGGGGCTGCGGCGGCGGGACTGTGCCTGCCCCTGTGGAAATATCTGGGAGGCGCCGGGGCCCGCATCCTGCCCCTGCCCCGCATCACGGCTCTGGACACTCCCGGCACCGATTTTGCCTCGGTGCTGATACAGCCCTCGGGGGCCGCCGGGCTCACGGAGGGCATCGCCATAGCCGCCACCTTTTTCGACGCCCTGAGAGACAGCCTGCTCCAGGCGGGGCAGCCCCTTCTCACGGGAGAATACGGGGGCTGCGTGCCGGGCCCCGGGAGCATAGAGGACCGGCTGGCCTTTCTGTGCGGAGTCATCGAAAAGGCGGGCTTCGTGCCCGGAGAGGACATAGAGACGGTGCTCTGCCTGCGCCCGGCGGCGGAGCCGGAGGACAGGCGCCGCTTTGCCGGCAGGCCGGCGGAGACTGCGGCGGCACTGGCGGACAGCTTTCCCATAGCCTGGATAGAGGATCCCTGGGGCTGCCCGTCCCTGTGGGAGGACGCGGAAGACACGGCGCCTGTGTGCGGCGTGCCCGGTCCCGAGGGCGAGCCGCCGGAGGGAGCCGCCGGAGTGATCATTTCTCCGGGGTCCGTGTCCACCGTCAGCGGCATCTTCAATGCGGTGAACAGGGCCCGGGCCCGGGGACTGAAGCTGGTCATTGACAGCGGCTGCGCCGCCGGAGAGACCTTTGCGGCGGACCTGGCGGTGGCGGTGAACGCGGAGGCAGTGCGGCCCGGCTCCCTGACGGGCCCCCAGGGCGGACTGATACTCAACCAGCTGCTGAGGATCGAAGAGGAGCTGGGAAGCGCAGGCATATTCAGCACGGAGGCGGAACAGATATGAAAAGACTATACACCGACGAGGAACGGGCGGCCTACGGGACCGCCGGCAAATGGCAGGCAAAATGGATATGCCACCCTGAGGGCAGCGCCGAGGAGTCGGCCCTCTATTGCTGCCGGCTGGAGTTCGGGACGACCGAAGAGCAGACTCTGAGACTGAAGGTATCCGCCGACCAGAGATACATTCTCTTTGTGGACGGCGTCCGGGAGGGAGAAGGACCCGAGCGGGGAGACAGCGACAACTGGTTTTTCGAGACCTATGAGCTCACAGTGTCCCCGGGGCGCCACTCTCTGACGGCTCTGGTGTGGTTCATCAGATACGAGGACAGGCCTCCCGTGGCCCAGATGTTCTGGCGGCCGGGCTTCCTGCTGGAATGTCCGGAGCTGCCGGAGCTCAGCACGGGCAGCGGCCCCTGGCGCATACTGAAGGTGCCGGGCTACAGGATAGAGACCCCCAATCACGAGACCTACACGGGCTCCCGCTTTACGGTGCGGGGAGCGGAGGTCCCCCGGGACTTTTTGTCCGGCGGAGGCGACGGCTGGCGGGAGCCGGCGGTCCTGTGGAGAGCCAGCAACAAATATATGGACCGCGGCCGGGAGTTTCTTACCAAATGGCACCTGCGCCCCTGCATGCTGCCGGCCCCCTATGAGGGAGAGATAAAGGGCATCCGGGCAGTCGCCTGCGACCATCCCCTCTCCGACAGCACCGAGGAGGTGCGGATAGCCCCGCCGGAGCCGGCGGCTCTGGCGGAGTGGCAGAGCTTTTTCGACGGCGGCAGCGTCACGGTGCCCCCGGAGACCCGGGTCAGAGTCATAGCCGACATGGGCAACTATTACTGCGTGAGGCACCGCTTTCTGACGGTTGGAGGCCGGGGCTCCCGTATCAGGCTGCGCTATGCCGAGACCCTTTTTGAGGACCTGAAGACCTTTCGCAAGGGCAACAGGGACGAATATCTGGGCAAGGCCTATCACGGCGTAGGTGTGGACTACTATCCCGGCGGCGCCCGGGACGAAGAATACTTTTCCCTGTGGTGGTATCCCGGCAGATATATGGAGATATACGTGGAGACCGCCGGCGAGAGCCTGACCCTCTCCTCCCCCGAGTTCGGAGAGACCCACTACGACTACGCCTTTGACGCCTCCTTTGAGTCCTCCGACGGAGAGCTGTATTCCTTTGCCCCCATAGCCCTCCGGGCTCTGGAAATGTGCACCCACGAGACCCTGATGGACTGCCCCTTCTACGAGCAGCTCATGTATGTGGGAGACACCCGTCTGGAGCTGCTGACGGTCTATTCCGTCTCCCGGGACAGGCATATAGCCAAAAAGGCGGTGGACACCTTTGACAAATCCATAGGCACCGAGGGCCTCACCAAATCCAGATATCCCTCCCACCTGGAGCAGCACATACCCCCCTTCTCCCTCTTTTACGTGGCCATGGTCCACGACTACCTGACCTACACGGGGGACAGGGCCTTCGCGGCGGAGCTGATGCACGGAGTGCGGGGAGTCATGGACTTCTTCGAGAGGCACGAAAACGGAGATGGCCTGCTGCAGGCGCCTCAGGGCTGGAACTTCACCGACTGGGTGCCCGGCTTCCCGGGAGGCCACAGCGACTATACTGCCCGGGGAGTCAGCGGCTATTACAATGCCCACTGGCTCTACACCCTGCTGAAGGCGGCGGAGCTGGAGGACTTCATGGGCGAAAGGGCCCTGGCGGAGAGATACAGGCGCAGGGCCGAAGAGCTGCTGCAGCGCTTTGACAGGACCTTCTGGAAGGAGGACAGGGGCCTCTACAGCGAGGACGCTGCCGGCGCCCTCTTCTGGGAGCACACCCAGTGTCTGGCCATACTGACGGGCCTGCTGCCCGAAGACAGGGTCCGCCGGATCACCGACGCTCTGGCGGAGGGCAGGGACATACACAGGACCACCATCTATTTCAGCCACTACCTGCTGGAGGCAGCGGCAGCGGCGGGACGCAGCGACATCTTCTACGACAGGCTGGCCTTTTGGAGCGGCCTGCCGAAGCAGGGCTTCCGGACCACTCCCGAATCGCCGGAGCCTCCCAGATCCGACTGCCACGCCTGGGGAGCCCATCCCCTGTACCACCTGCAGGCCAACGCCCTGGGCGTCAGGCCCGCCGAGCCCGGCTTTGGCCGTGTCAGCGTGAAGCCCATGCTGGGCCGTCTGAAGTGGGCAAAGGGCTCCATGCCCCACCCCGCCGGCAGCATAGAGTGCTCCTATGACAACACGGGAGAGACCCTGACCGGCCGGGTGACCCTGCCCCGGGGAGTCACCGGCACCCTGACCGCGAACGGCAGGACCATAGAGCTGAAGGAAGGCGTCAACGACTTTTAGGCGAGGCAGCAGCCAGTCGGCGGGACCCGTCCGCAGGCGCGCTGCCCTTAAGCAAGCCGCAGATATCAAGGAGAGCCATGGAAAACATCATAAAATACGTCATACTGGTATTGTTTATCGCCGCTGTGGGCGCGCTGATCTTTATGGCAGGCTATTCCCGCAGCAAGACTCTGGCGCTGTCCGACAGGACCGGGCAGTCCGCCGGGACCTTGCAGTCGGACTATGAGGCCCCTCCGGAGGTCAAATCAGGCAGCCGGAAGGCAGAGGCCCTTGCGGGGAACACAGTCCCCTCTTCCCCGGACAAAAAGGAAGCTGCAGAGGCCCGGGAAAAAGCCGGGCAGTATGCCAAAGAGCATCCGGAAGCCGCCGAGAAAGAGATCAGCGAAATGTCCGCCTATCTCACCCTGCCCGCCGGCCTTTCTCCCGAAAACCGCAGGGACCATATGCTGCTGCTGGCCTCCAAAAAGCAGGAGGCCAAAAAGACCGGGGCCCGCGCCGGCGCAGAGACCGTGACCATGGGCCTCTATCCCCAGAGAGAAGGGACTCCGGAGGAGCCCATCGAATGGAGGATCATAGACAGGCTGGACAGCAAGACCGTGTTCGTGGTCAGCGCCAACGTGCTGGAATACAAGGCCTATGACGACGAACACAAGAATGAGACCCTGTCTTACTTCTGGTACAAGAGCACTCTGAAGAAGTGGCTGAACGTGAACTTTTACAACTCGGCCTTTTCCGACGAGGAAAAACAGAGGATACTCACCTCCGACATCATACTGCAGTCCGGAGCCACCGTCAAGGACAGGGTGTTCATCCTGCACACGGAGGAAGCAAAGCTCTTTTTCAGGGACGACAGAGACAGGATATGCCTGCCCACTCCCCGGGCCAAAGCCCAAAAGCCCCACTATCCGGGCATGGGCGACGTGGATATGTGGTGGGCGAGGAGCAACAACAACGGCCTCGGCACCGTGACCGCCCAGGGCCAGGTGATCGACATGGTCGGCCCGGCGGGCCTTTACCACCTGGGGGTGCGCCCCGCTATGTGGATAAGGCTGAGATAGACCGGCCGCAGTCCTCATGACCGAGGCATAACAATGATAGACCGTGTTCCCCCGCGAGACCTGTGATCCCGCGGGGGAAGCTCTTTTTGTCACGCCTGCGGCTCCTCACGCACCGGCCCGCAAGTGCTCCCCTGCAAAATAAGGACGGCCCCGGAGCGGGCCGGCAGTTCCCCCGGCAGCGGTCTCCGGATGCTGTTTGCAGCGGGAGCGGACGGGCAGAGCCCCTTTCATTTGTCTTTTCCGTGTGTTTATAGTATAATAAATTATGAGTAAATACACGCGAACAAGGAGCATGCTGTGGCCTCTGCCGATTTCTGCGACGACGACTATTGCTTTGCCTGCGGCACCAAAAA